>NZ_JBQEDL010000002.1:0-87027 GCF_052106715.1 Gordonia sp. (in: high G+C Gram-positive bacteria) | reverse complement strand
GATCTCGTGCACCGTCCGCGACACACGCGGGCAGGAGATCGCCGCGGCATGCGGCCAGTTGGCCGCCGACGAACGATGAGTTCTGACGAACGATGAGTCAGTTCTAGCGTCGCCAGGTGCCCTTGCGCGGGATCATCTTGTATCCCGCGAAACCGATCAGACCGACGGCGATCACGATGAGGTAGATGTCCTCGACGTGGCCGACATGGTTGCCGACCAGCATGGCCAGGCAGATCAGGCCCGAGACGAACGCGGCGATCGCGTAGGTACGGGGTGCGGTACCGCTCCAGCCGAAGCGGGCCGACGGCGCATCGGCCGGCTCGCGGACCCAGCCGGTATCGATCTGTTCGACCTCAGTGCTTGCCACGTCCACTCCTTATGACAGCCGGTAGTAGTTCGGGCTACAGCATAACCCGCGGGGTGCGGCGAGTACGCACGCGGTGGAGTGCGGCGCGCTCTGTCCTCTCTCCGCGTGCACGTCCGCGCCACGGGTGCGTCACAATGGCTTCCGTGAGGACACGCGTATTGATTCTCGGCTCGACGGGATCCATCGGCACCCAGGCGTTGGAGGTGATCGCCGAACACCCCGATCGGTTCGAAGCCGTCGGCCTCGGAGCGGGCGGCGGCAACCTCGAAGTCCTCGGTCGGCAGATCGCCGCGACCGGCCTCGTCCCGTCGCGGATCGCGGTGGCCGACGCCGAAGCCGCGGCGGCGTTGGCGGACCGGATCGGCGACGGTGTCCTGGCGGGTGAGGACGCCATGGTCCGCTTGATCGAGACCGTCGAGGCGGATGTCGTCTTGAACGGTGTCGTCGGAGCGCTCGGTCTGCGCCCGAGCCTCGCCGCTCTTCGCAGCGGAGCCCGGTTGGCGCTCGCCAACAAGGAGTCCCTCGTCGCGGGCGGATCACTCGTCCTCGACGCTGCGGCGGCCGGCCAGATCGTCCCCGTCGACTCCGAACACTCGGCGATCGCCCAGTGCCTGCGCGGGGGATCGGCAGACGAAGTCGACCGCCTTGTGCTCACAGCGTCGGGCGGACCGTTCCGGGGTTGGACAGCCGACCAGGTCCGGGACGTGACTCCAGAACAGGCGGGCAAGCACCCGACGTGGTCGATGGGTCCGATGATCACCCTCAACTCGGCGACCCTGGTCAACAAGGCGTTGGAAGTCATCGAAGCGCACCTGCTGTTCGACGTGCCCTACGACCGGATCGACGTGACCGTCCACCCGCAGTCGATCGTCCACTCGATGGTGACCTTCGTCGACGGCGCGACCATCGCGAAGGCGTCGCCCCCGAGTATGAAGCTGCCGATCGCGCTGGCGCTCGGCTGGCCGGATCGAGTTCCGGGGTCGTCGGCCGCGTGCGATTGGACACAATCGGCGACCTGGACGTTCGAGCCGGTAGACGACGACGTGTTCCCGGCGATCTCGCTGGCTCGCCAGGCGGGAACCGCCGGCGGGAGTCTGACAGCCGTGTTCAACGCGGCGAACGAAGTCGCCGCCGACGGGTTCTTCGCGGGAGCCATCGAGTTTCCACGGATCGTCGGCACCATCGCCGACGTCCTCGCCGACGCCGGTCAGTGGTCGTCGCCGCCGGGTACTCTGGACGAGGTTCTGGCAGCGGACCGGTGGGCGCGCGACCGTGCGGCAACCCTGGTCACTGCCGCCTCGAAGTGATCTGAGCGGAGTCGGTAGTTGAGTTTCGTCCTGGGCATCGTGCTGTTCGCGACCGCGCTGCTGATCTCGATCGCGTGGCATGAGCTCGGACACCACCTTGCGGCGAAGGCGACGGGCATGAAGGTCCGTCGCTTCTTCGTCGGTTTCGGGCCGACAGTCTGGTCGACGCATGTGGGGGAGACTGAGTACGGACTCAAGGCGATCCCGCTCGGCGGATTCTGTGATATCGCCGGTATGACGCCCCACGATGAACTGTCGGTCACTGAACGGGGCCGCGCCATGTACCAGCAGAAGACGTGGAAGCGCCTGGTGGTGATGATCGCCGGCCCGGTGCAGAACTTCATTCTCGGTTTCATCCTGATCATCGTGCTGGCTCTCGGGTGGGGGTTGCCGATTCTCGGCGACCAGCCGGTTCATGCGACCGCGCTCTCATGCGTTGCGCCGACGACGGATGCGAAAGGTAATCTGGTCGAGTGCACCGGTCCAGCCCCCGCCCAGGAGGCCGGGCTACGCGTGGGAGACCAGATCGTCGCGGTGAACGGCGCGTCGGTCGCCAGCTCGTCCGACCTCGTCGACAAGGTGCGCGACGCGATGTCGACCGCACGGCTCACCGTGGAACGGGACGGCCAGACGATGGACGTGAGGATCCCGGTCACCCAGGTGCAGCGCATGGCAGAGAAGGACGACGGCACACTCGTCCCGGTCACAGTCCCTGCGATAGGCGTGACCCTCGATCGGGTCACCGTCGCGCACTACGACTGGAGCTCAGTGTGGGGCGGGGCCGTATCGTTCACCGGCGACATCGCCGAGGAGACCGTCAAGTCGCTGGCCTCGCTCCCGTCCAAGATCGACGACCTGTGGACCGCGGTCACCGGCGGTGAGCGCGCCGACGACACCCCGGTCAGCGTCGTCGGCGCATCGAGGCTCGGCGGTGAGGCGGTCGAGCGCGGGTACTGGGACCTGTTCTTCGGGCTGCTGCTGAGCATCAACTTCTTCCTCGGAGCCTTCAACCTCGTGCCGCTGTTGCCGCTCGACGGCGGGCACATGATCATCGCGATCTACGAGAAGATCCGTAACTCGATCCGCCGTGCCTTCGGGCGATCGGACGGTGCACCCGTCGACTACTACAAACTGCTGCCGCTGACGTACGCGGTCGTTGCGGTGATGGCTGCGTTCATGGTGCTGACCGTGACGGCCGACATCATCAACCCGATCCGTATCTTCTGACCGGTAGTCTGGCTAGCGAATATAGGAGTGATGTCAATGACCGAATCGTCCGGACCGTTGGCCGTAGGCCTCGGGATGCCCTCCGGGCCGCCGCCGGTGCTCGCGCCGCGCCGGCAGACCCGACAGATCCAGGTCGGATCCGTCGGCGTCGGTAGCGACCATCCGATCTCAGTGCAATCGATGTGCACCACCAAAACGCACGATGTGAATGCGACGCTGCAGCAGATCGCCGAGCTGACGGCGTCTGGCTGCGACATGGTGCGCGTCGCCTGTCCGCGTCAGGAGGACGCCGATGCGCTCGAGACGATCGCACGGAAGTCGAAGATCCCGGTGATCGCGGACATTCATTTCCAGCCGAAGTACATCTTTGCCGCGATCGACGCGGGCTGTGCTGCGGTCCGCGTCAACCCCGGCAATATCAAAGAGTTCGACGGGCGCGTCAAAGAGGTCGCGAAGGCCGCAGGCGATGCGGGCATTCCGATCCGTATCGGCGTCAACGCCGGGTCCCTGGATCCGCGACTGCTCAAGAAATACGGGAAGGCGACGCCCGAGGCGCTCGTCGAATCCGCGTTGTGGGAGGCGAGTCTGTTCGAGGAGCACGGATTCGGCGACATCAAGATCTCGGTGAAGCACAACGATCCGGTGATCATGGTCGAGGCCTACCGTCAGCTCGCAGCCCAGAGCGACTATCCGCTGCACCTCGGCGTCACCGAGGCGGGTCCGGCATTCCAGGGCACCATCAAGTCGGCGGTCGCGTTCGGGTCGCTGCTCTCTGAAGGGATCGGCGACACGATCCGAGTCTCCCTGTCGGCGCCACCCGCCGAGGAGATCAAGGTCGGCGACGCCATCCTGCAGTCGCTCAACCTGCGTCCCCGCAAACTGGAGATCGTCTCCTGCCCGTCGTGCGGTCGCGCTCAGGTCGACGTGTACAAGCTGGCCAACGAGGTCAGCGCAGGGCTCGAAGGCATGGAGGTCCCGTTGCGGGTCGCCGTGATGGGCTGCGTCGTCAACGGGCCGGGCGAAGCGCGTGAGGCGGACTTGGGCGTGGCATCCGGGAACGGCAAAGGACAGATCTTCATCAAGGGCGAAGTCGTCAAAACCGTCCCCGAAGCGGAGATCGTCGAGACATTGATCGCCGAAGCGCTGCGTATCGCAGAGAACACAGAGGACACTGGAAGCGGGGCACCGACGGTGTCCGTCGGTTGATGTCCCAGTCCGTGAGTCCGTCACTGACCTGACCATCGGAGGTGCGACGTGCTTCGACTGCTCGGCGGCCGCCCGCTCGGGGCGCGGGACGCGGAAGCGGTCACGCGTGCCCTCGACACGGATCCGGTCGCGTCGTGCATGGTGGCCGCTCGAGTGGAGGCGTACGGGGTCATCCCTCGACTGCTCGGCGGCGAGATGTGGAGTGCGTCGACGCCGGAGGAGTCGCTGTGCTTCGCGGGTGCCAACCTGATGCCGCTCGTCGGTGACACCAACGACCTCGATTACTTCGCCGATCGGGTGCTCGCCGCCCCGCGCATGTGCACGTCGGTCGTCGGCGACACAGAACTCGCACTCGGAATGTGGGATCGGGTCGAAGCCGAGTGGGGGAGCCCCCGCGAGATACGGCCCGAGCAGCCATTGCTCGCGCTGCGCGGCGCGCCCGCGATCGAACCGGACCAGAATGTCCGCCTGGTATGCAGTGCCGACCTGGACGTCTACTTTCCCGCGGCCGTCGAGATGTTCCGTGGCGAGGTCGGCGTCGACCCGTGCGCGAGCGACGGTGGACGTTCGTACCGCAGGCGTCTGGCGGCGCTGATCTCGGCGCGACGGGTGTTCGCCCGCTTCGAGGACGGTCGCGTGGTCTACAAGGCGGAGATCGGCTCCATGTCTCGCCGCGTCGGACAGATCCAGGGCGTCTGGGTGGACCCCGATGAGCGGGGCAGGGGACTCGGCGCATCCGGGACCGCAGCCGTCGCGGCCGCGATCGCCCGGCAAGGACGGATAGCGAGCCTGTACGTCAACAGTTTCAACACCGCGGCGCGCGCCACGTATCGCACCGTCGGGTTCGACCAAGTGGGGACGTTCGCCACAGTCCTCGTCGACTGACCCGATACTCTCGTCCACGATGCATCTCCGACGAACTCTCGCTGCGCTGTGCGCGCTCCTGCTCGCTGTGACAGCTGCCGCTTGCGCGTCGGACGACGACGGACCGCGTGCTGCCGCCGACGCGTTCGTCGGTGCGTTCGCCGATCACGACGTCGACGGTGCCGCGTCGAAGACCACCGCGCCCGACCGCGCTCGGACCGTGTTGGCGGGCGCCTGGGAGGGACTGGCGGCGCAGTCGCTGTCCGCGCGGACCGGGCGCGTCCACGTCGACCAGGACATCGCGGACGTCGACGTCACCTACACGTGGACCCTGCCCCGCGGACGCACCTGGGAGTACGAGACGACGCTCCCGATGGGGCGTAGCGACACCGGTTGGACCGTCCGGTGGGCATCGACAGCCGTCCACCCGCATCTCGGCGCCGACCAACGACTCCTGCTCAGTGATCTCAGTCCGCCGCGCGCGTCGGTCAACGAGTCGGACGGGACAGAGGTCATGGTGAACGGGACCGTCACTTCCGTGTCGTTCGACGGCCATGCGGCGATCGAGGGCGGCGACGTCGTAGGTTCTGCGGAACGGCTGGTGCAGGTGATGGGACCCTTCGTGCCGGGGCTGTCGGTGCAGCGGCTCGCCGAACAGGCGACGGCGTCGGACGAGCCCTTATCGATCGGCGTAGTGCCCGCCGGCGACGTGGAGCGGCTTCGCGGGGATCTGGACCTGCCGGGCATCGTGGTGAGCGAGCGGTCGGTACTGCAGCCGCGTGACCCGCGATTCGCGTCGGCTGTGCTGACGAGAGTTGCGAACACGGTCGGCGCCGACGTCGTCGGGAAGCCGGGATGGCAAGTGGCCGTGGTGAATCCGAACGGCGTGTTGGCCGACGTCGTGCACCAGCAGCAGAGCGTTCCTGCGCCCGCGGTGTCGTTGACACTGTCGCGTTCGGTGCAGGATGCGGCGCAACGTGCGGTGAGTACGGTGCAGGGGCATGCGGCGATGACTGTCGCGATCCAGGCGTCGACCGGAAAGATCCTTGCGATCGCGCAGAACGGCGACGCCGATCGGGTCGGCCTGCCTGCGACGGCCGGGCAGTATCCGCCCGGCTCGACGTTCAAGATGGTCACGTCGGCCGCGGCGATGACCGCCGATCTGTCGCGTCCGGACGCGATGGTGAACTGTCCGGGCGAGATCACCATCGGCGACCGCACCATCCCCAACTACGACGGATTCGCGCTCGGCGCGGTGACCTTGCAGCAGGCGTTCGCCGCATCGTGCAATACGACGTTCGCCCACCTCGCATCGCAGATGGGTCCCTCCGATCTCGCGCATGCCGGAGCGGCGATGGGACTCGGCTCCGACTACGACATCGCAGGCATCGAAGCCGAGTCCGGCTCAGTCCCGATCGAGCCGCGCCTGGTGCTGCGCAGCGAGGACGGCTTCGGTCAGGGGACGGTGCTGGCGAGCCCCCTCGGTATGGCCCTGGTGGCTGCGACGGCGAGCACCGGTCGACTGCCCGTGCCGCAGTTGATCAACGGCCGCGAGACGAAGGTGACCGGACCGGACGTCTCATTGGACGGCGATGTCTATGCGCGACTGCGACCGATGATGCGGGCCGTGGTCACCGAGGGAACTGCGTCGTCGATCGCCGATCAGGGTGAGGTGTTCGGTAAGACCGGTGAGGCTGAAGTGAACGGCGGGTCCCACGCGTGGTTCGCGGGCTACCGGGGAGACATCGCCTTCGCGACGCTCATCGTCCTCGGCGGCGGTTCGGACACGGCAGTCGGCATCACGCGTGACTTCCTCGCCGGGATCCCCGCAGATTTCCGTCCCTGACGCTGTGCGTCGGGTACGGAGCTGCATGGTCGGGGTCGGCGCTGATCGAAGGTCACCGTCGCGGGACGATCATCCGTTCGCCGGTCTCGGGGTGATCGAACACCATCACCGGGTGGTCGTACGTGCTCGAGAGGAGTTCTTCGGTCATCACATCCGCGACCGGGCCGACGGCACGGACGATACCGTCCTTCATGACGGCGACGCGGTCGGCGTACGCGGCGGCCAGCGACAGGTCGTGGAGTACGAGCAGCACGGTGGCGCCGGCCCTCGCCCGCGCCGACAGAATCGTCAGGACCTGTTCGCTGTGTCCGATGTCGAGGGCCGCGGTCGGTTCGTCGAGCAGCAGGACCGGCGTGTGTTGGGCGAGGCATCGTGCGAGTGACACGCGGGCCTGTTGCCCACCGGACAGGTGGGCGAAGGGGCGATCGACGAGGTCGTCGAGCGAGCATTCGGAGACGGCGGCGTCGATCAACTCCTCTGAGTGGGCTGCCTCCGGCGTGCGGGTCCACGGGTAGCGGCCCATCTCGACGACTTCTCGGACTGTGAACGGAGTGTCCAGTCGATTCGACTGGGTGACAAGCGACCGGAGCCGGGCGAGCGAGGATGCGTCGACCCGAGCGACATCTTCGTCGCCGATCATCACTGTGCCGCTCGCGGGTTTTCGGATTCCGGAGATCGCCGACAGGAGCGTCGACTTTCCGCATCCGTTCGGTCCGACGAGCGCAACGAGTTCGCCAGGTGCGACGTCGAATGTCACATCGCGCACTACCCGGTGGCGACCGAGTTCGATGTTGACGGAGTCGATGGAGACCGGCGCTCCGGCACGTGTAGCGATCACCATCCGGCACCTGCGCTACGTCGACGCAACAGAATGAAGAAGGCAGGCCCGCCGATCAGCGAGGTCAGCATGCCGAGGGGGAGTTCGCCCTCGGTGAGCGTGCGGGCCGCGAGGTCGGCAGCCGCGACTACGAGTGCGCCGCCGAGGGCGCTGGCCGGCAGGAGAATGGCGTGCCGCGGCCCCACGATCAGACGCATCACGTGCGGGACGATGAGGCCTACGAACATCAAGATTCCGGTGAACGCGACGCCTGCGGCCGTGAGGATCGCGACCAGCACGATCACCTGGCGGCGGACGACTTCGACATTGACGCCGAGGGAGGCGGCCTGCACCTCGCCGAGAGCGAGGAGGTCGAGTTTGCGGACCAGTACCATTCCGCCCGCGAACCCAGCGACCACGAGCGGTGCGACGATCTTGACCTGGTCCCAGGTCACGTTGCCTGCCAGCGATCCGAGCTGCCAGAAGACGATCTGTTCGCGAGCTGCTGTGCTCGCGACGTAGGTGAGGTACGCGATGATGCCGAGTGCGAACGCGTTCACCGCAATACCGGTCAGCACGAGCATCACGGTGGAGGACGCGCCGTCGCGCATGCTCAGCGTGTACACGGCGAAGGTGGTGAGCAGCCCGAACAGTCCGGCCGCACCCGCGATAGCCCAGCCGTTGGTGCCGGTGCCGCCGATGACGATCATGAGGCACGCGCCGACCGCTGCTCCCGACGAGATTCCGATGATGCCGGGTTCGGCGAGCGGGTTGGACAGCATGCCCTGCAGGAGGCAGCCCGCGGCGCCGAGCGCGACACCTACCAGCAGGCCGACGACGATGCGTGGGAAACGCGTGACCCACAGCGCGTTCTCACCGTTCGGGTGCGACGGCAGCGGCCCGATGTCCAGGTGCCAGTGGTGAGCGATGGAGCCGAGGACTTCGGCGGGCGATACATGCACCGCGCCGGTGCCCGCCGAGAAGACGACGATCACGCCGAGTAGCAGGAGCAGGATTCCGCAGGTGATAGCGGTACGGCTGCGGGAGACGTGCAAGACCCGGGCGCGGAGCGTCGACCCGTCAGACATAGATCGCCTTTGCGAGCGACTGCAACACCTGGCCGGTGTCGGGACCGAACATGAGGATCTGGGTCTCGTCCATCGCGACGATCCGCTTGGCGCGGCCCGCCTTCGTCTCGGCGACGGCGGGCATCTGGAGAACTGCGTCCATGCCGCCGACGGAGTCCGCGCCTTGCGTCATGACGAGGAGCACGTCGGGATCTGCCCGCACCATCTTCTCGGTGCTCACCTGTGTGAAGGGAGCCGACAGGCCCGCCTTGGTTCCGGCGTCGACGCCGCCGAGTTGCTCGATGAGGTCGTCGGCGCCTGAGTCGGGGCCCGCTAACAGGATGAGATGTTCACCGCGGATGTACAGGAACGCAATCGTCGGGTCGCCGGACGGGTCGGGTATCGAACGCTTGGCCTGGTCGATCTGGGCTTGTGTCCGGTCGACCAGTTTCTCGCCCGCCTCGGGGACGCCGAGTGCGGCCGCGACGTCGCGGATCAGCTTCGGTGAACTCGCGACCGACCGCTCGGAGTCGAAGGTCACGACGTCGATACCGGAGTCCCGAAGGGCGCCGACCGCCGTCGTCGGGTTGGCGTCGGTACCCGCCAGAACGATCGTCGGGTTGGCGTCGAGGACGCGCTCGGTGTTGATCGTGTGACCGGTCTCGGTCACTTCCGGGACGCCTGCCGCGGACGGGAAGGTCGTCGACTTGTCGCGACCGACGACGTGCGGCCCGAGACCGAGCGCGTAGACGATGGTGCCGAGTGTGCCGTTTCGGTCGAGGGCGATGATTCGGTCCGACTTCGCGGGCGCCGGTGTATCGCGCTGCACCGGGACGACGTCCGTGTCCGCGATGCGGGCGAGGGTCGGACCGGATCGAAGGGGAGCGGCCGACTCGGATTGCCGGGCGCCGGTATCGATGGGTTCGGTGGTACATCCGGTCACGGCGAGCAGCACGACGGCGACAGGGGCACCGACGGCGAGTAGCGCGCGCCGCGCTGCGCCGATGCGCGAAGAGTGGACCACTGTCGAGCCTGCCTACCTTGCACTCGTGACCTCACACCGAATCGTGAACTCACACCTGAATTGACGGTTAGGAACACCTTACCTAGCCGCGGTGACGGGCGATCGTTCGGTCCCAGCGGTGCCGCGCGTAGCTGGGAGGTGAGAGACCGCAGGTGAAGTGAGGCTGGGAAGTGAAGCAGACCGTGACGTGAAATAGTCGAGGTATGACAGTTCGTTCTCCGTTGACCCCCGGCGTCGTCTCGCCGACTCTGCACGTGCCCGACTCCATCGAACGCCCGGAGTACGCGTGGAAGGACACCGTTCACGAAGGTCACGAGCCGTGGGTGCAGACCCCGGAGACCATCGAGAAGATGCGGGTCGCGTCGAGGATCGCGGCTAACGCGCTCGCCGAGGCCGGCCGCGCCGTCGAACCTGGCGTCACCACCGACCAACTCGACCGGATCGCTCACGAGTACATGGTCGACCACGGGGCGTACCCGTCGACTCTCGGGTACAAAGCGTTCCCGAAATCCTGCTGTACCTCGCTCAACGAAGTGATCTGCCACGGGATCCCCGACTCGACGGTCGTCGAGGACGGCGACATCGTGAACATCGACGTGACGGCGTACATCGACGGTGTGCACGGGGACACCAACGCTACGTTCCTCGCGGGTGACGTCTCGCAGGAGGCACGGGACCTCGTCGAACGCACCAGGACCGCGACCGAGCGTGCGATCAAAGCCGTCAAGCCGGGCCGCGCGCTGAACGTGGTCGGCCGGGTCATCGAGGCTTACGCGAATCGGTTCGGATACAACGTGGTCCGCGACTTCACCGGTCACGGCATCGGCGAGACCTTCCACAACGGGCTCGTCGTGCTCCACTACGACCAGCCCGCCGTCGACACGGTCCTCGAGCCGGGCATGGTGTTCACCATCGAACCGATGATCAACCTCGGCGGACTCGATTGGGAGATGTGGGACGACGACTGGACTGTTGTCACCGCAGACCGGCGATGGACCGCCCAGTTCGAGCACACACTCGTCGTGACCGACACCGGCGCCGAGGTCCTCACCCTGCCCGACGCATGAGACCGGGCGGCGCGTTACTGGTGGGCGGAACGAGCAGTGACGCGGGGAAGAGCCTGATAGTCGCGGGACTGTGTCGGGCGTTGGCGCGTGAGGGCGTGCGGGTGGCACCGTTCAAAGCCCAGAACATGTCGAACAACTCTGCCGTCACCGTCGATGGCGGCGAGATCGGCCGCGCTCAGGCACTACAGGCCACCGCATGCGGCCTTCTCCCGGACACCCGCTTCAACCCGGTTCTCCTCAAACCCGGAAGCGAGAAACGATCGCACGTCATCGTTCGGGGCCGACCGTACGGCGACGTCGGTGCAGCGGACTATCACGCGCGTCGCACCGAACTGGCCGATGTCGTCGCTGCTGAACTCGCGTCTTTGCGTCGCGAGTTCGACGTGGTGATCTGTGAAGGCGCGGGGTCGATCGCCGAAGTGAACCTGCGGGCCACCGACATCGCGAACATGGGCCTGGCCCGCGCAGCGCAGATCCCGGTGTTACTGGTGACCGACATCGACCGCGGCGGCTCCCTCGCGCATCTATTCGGCACGCTCGCGCTCCTTGAACCTGCCGATCAGGCGCTCGTCGCGGGCTTCGTGGTGAACAAGTTCCGCGGCGATCGGTCTCTGCTCACACCCGGCCTGGACACGATCGGCGAGCGCACCGGACGCCCGACCCTCGGCGTGTTGCCGTATGCCGACGACCTGTGGATCGACGCCGAGGACTCGCTCGCTTCGCCGGTGGGACGACGTGTCGGCGGCCGCGACGCGTATACCGGCGGGCCGAGGCTGACAGTGGCCGCGATCCGGTTTCCCCGCACCTCGAACACCACAGATGTCGAAGCACTCGCGTGCGAACCCGACGTCGATGTGACCTGGGTGGACGATCCGGCCGCGGTACGATCCGCCGACCTCGTCGTACTGCCCGGCTCGCGCGCGACGGTCGCCGACCTCGACTGGCTTCGCGAACGCGGCCTCGCCGACGCCGTCGTCGAACGCGCACGGGCGGCCCGGCCGGTGCTCGGGATCTGTGGAGGCTTCCAGATGCTCGCGCGCCGGATCACCGATTCGGTCGAGTCGGGGCGGGGAGAGGTCGACGGTCTCGGCCTGCTCGACGTCGACATCGTGTTCCGGAACGATAAGACGCTCCGTCCGTTCGTCGGGCACAGCGGGCCCGATCCGGTATCCGGGTATGAGATCCACCACGGTGTGATTTCTCGCAGCGCCGAGGCCACCTGGCTCGTCGACGACCAGACCGGCCCGGAGGGGGCCCGCGCAGGCGCCGTGGCCGGCACTCACTGTCACGGTCTGCTCGACGCGGACGAGTTCCGACGCTCCTACCTGGTCGAAGTGGCGACGGCGGTGGACAAGTCCGGGTTCGTCCCCGCACCGCACGTGTCGGCTGCGGCGGTGCGCGAGACACAACTCGACGCGATAGCCGACTTGGTCACCTCACACCTGGACATGCGAGCCGTGCGCAGATTGCTGGCGGCGGGTGCCGGAGAACTGCCCACCGTCCTATCCTGGCTGAGTGGAGACCGAACACCTGACCATCGACCATGACGGCCTGAGTTTCGACGTACATCTGTCCGGACCCGCCCGCGGACCGGTCGCCGTGCTGTTGCACGGATTTCCGGTCGACTCGCGGTGCTGGGACCCGGTGATCGGGCGCCTGCACGACTCCGGTCTGCGTACGGTCGCCATCGATCAGCGCGGCTACAGCCCGGGCGCACGACCTGAGGGCGTCGACGCGTACACGCTGGACACGCTGACCGGTGATGTCCTCGCCATCCTCGGGCACCTCAACATCGCGTACTCGATGATCGTCGGCCACGACTGGGGCGGCATCGTCGCGTGGCACTTGGCTGCGAACAAACCGGACCGCTTCACCAGTCTCGTCGCCGTCAGCACGGGCCATCCGTCGGCCATGCGAGACGCGCTGACGGCCGGTGACCAGCGGGAGCGGTCGACGTACATCAAATGGCTCGTCGAACCCGATGCCGAGGACCGACTGGCGGCCGACGGCGGTGCCGCACTGCGCAAGTTCGGCGTGAGCGATGCGGAGATCGAGCCACTGCTGGAACCGGGAGCGCTCACCGGGCCGCTCAACTGGTATCGCGCCAACTTCACCGGCGACATCGCGACCAAGCTGGCATGCCCGCCCGTCGAGATCCCGACCACCATGGTGTGGAGTGACGCCGACACCGCGTTGGGCCGTGAACAGGCCGAACTCAGTGGCAGGTACGCCTACGGGGACTACCGCTTCTCGGTGATCCCCGGGGTTGACCACTGGGTGCCGCAGAACGCCGCACCCGCCGTGGCCAGCGAAGTGTCCCTGAGGTCCAGCCTGTTCTGAGGCGATTGATCCGAGCCCGCCGGGCTCGGATCAGGCCTCGAGCCCCAACAGCGCGTTCTCGAGCACTTCGGGCAGCGCCGGGTGGATCCAGTACTGGCCGCGCGCCATCTCGGGCGCCGTCAGCCCGAAACTCATCGCCTGGACGAGCGGTTGGATGATCGAGGACGCTTGCGCACCGAACAGGTGGGCTCCCACGATTCGCCCGCTGCTCCGTTCGGCGATCACCTTGCAGATGCCGTCGGTGTCCTCCATCGCCCACCCGTAGGCGACGTCCCCGTAGTTCTGCACCTTGACCGTGATGTCGATGCCCTGTTCGCGTGCCTGGTCCTCGGTGAGGCCGACCCCGGCGATCTGGGGATGGGTGAACACGGCCGCCGGGACGGCCCGGTAGTCGAACGAGTCGAGATCGTCGGCGTCCCACCCCTTGCACAGGTTGGCTTGGACGACGCGCTGCTCATGGTTCGCGACGTGCTTGAGCTGGTACGGCGAACTCACGTCTCCGAGTGCCCACACCCCGCGTGCGGGCGTTCGGCCATGCTCGTCGACCGGTACGCGTCCGTCGTCGGTGAGTGCGACACCGATGGTGTCCAGGCCGAGTCGGTCACCGTTCGGGGTACGGCCGGTCGCGACGAGCAGGGCGTCCGCCTCGACCGCATCGCCGTCGGCGAATTCGAGGCGCACCGAGCCGTCGGTGAGCTCGGACACGGATGTGACAGGCGAGTCGAGCCGGACATCCCACTGGCGGGAGGCGACTTCGGTGAACCGGTCGGCGATATCGGAGTCGAGGGCGCGCAACAGTTTCGGTCCGCGGGCGATCACGGTCACCTGGGTTCCGAGTGCCGAGAACACGTGCGCGAACTCGGCGCTGATGTATCCGCTGCCGAGGATCGCCAGTCGCCTCGGGAGTTCGGGGAGTCGCATCACATCGGTATTGGTGTGGAACTGCACCCCCGACTCGGCGACCACCTGGGGGACGTCGCTGCGCGCGCCTGCGGCCACGACGACCTCGGTGGCGAGCACCGTCTCGCCGTCGCCGGTCACCAGTCGATAGCGGCCCGTCTCCTCGTCGCGGCCATCGAACACGACATGGCTGGCGTAGACCGTCACGTTGTCGCAGCGTTCGACCCGGTACTCGCGTCCACCCGCTTCGATCGGGTCGATGCGACCGAACACGCGTGCCACGATCGCGGGCCAGTCGACGCCCTCGACACGCGCGTCGACCCCGTACTTCGCCGCGTCCCGTGCCGCCGCGGCGATGTCCGCGGCGTAGACGAACATCTTGGTCGGAATGCAGCCGACGTTCATGCACGTCCCGCCGAACAGACCCTCCTCGAAGATGGCGATGCTGGTCGTGTCGAAGCGCTCGTCGGGAATCGAGTTTCCGCTTCCGGCGCCGATGATCGCCAGATCGACCGTCCGCGGGGACTCGGCGGCTTCGGTTGCCTGTAGGGCCGGGGTTGCCTGATCCTGCGCTGTCATTCTCCGAACTCACTTTCCATCCAGGAGTCGACCTCCGCGTACGCGGTCTTACGCACAGCTTCTATCGACAAGAACACGTCATGGCGCGCGTCGGGTACAGCGACCGCGAGGACCCGCTGTCCGAGACAACCAGACCACTGGGCGATTTGTTTCACGTCCAGAACACAGTCCGCGGTGTCGACGACGGCATCGTACTGGCCCCGGAACGCCGACTTGTCCGACCGCAGGACGAGGGTGGGCACCCCGGAGTCGATGCCCGCGTGCACCTTCCGGTGTCCCGTGCGGACAGCCGTCATCCAGCCGAAGGTAGCGGGGAATCCGCCGAGTGGTTTGCGGACCAGGTCGTACGTCCATTCCCCGTGGACGTCGGAATGGAGACTGTCGCCGTACGCCGAAGAGAGGGGGCGAGGGATCGTCTGTTTGCCGCGGACCGTGCCGACTGCCGAGATAAGTCTGCCCGCGGCCGACGTCCGCAGTACCGGATCGCCCTGCAGGTCGAGCCACGGACTGTTCAGCAATAGGCCGATCACATGGCCGTGGCGCTCGGGATCGTCGGCCCGGAGCCGATCGAGCCACAGCGGCGCGACGAGCCCACCCGTCGAGTGCGCGGCGACGATCACCCGCGGAGACCCGCCAAGAGTGCTGACCTCGTCGGTAACGATATCGAGTGAGGCGTTGAGCTCTTCGTCGTAATGCGCGAGATCAGTCGTGTAGTGCGGTTGGTGGTGCGCAGCCAGCGATCGCCCGCATCTACGCAGGTCCAACGCGTAGAAGGCGTATCCGCGATCGTGGAAGAAGTCGGCGAGCTCGGTCTGGAAGAAGTAGTCGGTGAAGCCGTGCACATACAGAACTGCTCCGCGAGGCGTGTCGACCGCTCCCGGCTTGCGCACCAGGTGCGCGTTGATCGGATCCTCGCCGTCGGGATCGGGCGCAAGTGGGAGAGTGCGGACCTCGTAGCCCGCAAGGAATTCGTCGGGTCGCCAGTCGGTGATCACACCCCAACTCTAAGCCTTGTCGCTCACGACACATTTGCGCGCACCGATGCCAGGTGTCAACGGTCGATGGTGAACAATGACCTTCGCGAGTGTCTTCACGTCGCTACGTGGAGACGGCCAGACCCCGAGGGCGGAAGAGAGCAGCAGCGTGTCGCAGAAGGTCATCAAGACGGACGTGGCGTTGATCGGCGCCGGCATCATGAGCGCCACCCTGGGCGCTCTCATCCGGCAGTTGGAGCCGAACTGGTCCATCAGCCTGTTTGAGCGCCTCGACGCGGCAGCCGCAGAGAGCAGTGACCCGTGGAACAACGCGGGAACCGGACACTCCGCCCTGTGCGAGCTCAACTACACCCCCGCCGACGCCAACGGCGACATCGACATCACCAAGGCCCTCAACATCAACGAGCAGTTCCAGGTGTCGCGCCAGTTCTGGGCGCACGGCGTCGACAACGGCATGCTCGGCGCGCCGAACGAGTTCATCAACCCGATCCCGCACGTGAGCTTCTGCCACGGTGCGTCGGGCGTGGACTACCTGCGCAAGCGGCACGCGGCGTTGTCGAGCCAGACGCTGTTCGAAGGCATGGAGTTCATCGACGACAACGCCGCCTTCGCTGAGCGACTCCCGTTGATGGGCGCAGGCCGCGACTACTCGGATCCGGTGGCGCTCAACTGGTTCACGCAGGGCACCGATGTCGACTTCGGCGCGCTGAGCCAGCAACTCCTCAACTACGTCGGCCGCGACGCGGACCTCTACTACGGGCACGAGGTCCGTAATCTGACCAAGCAGTCCGACGGCAGCTGGGTCGCCAAGATCCGCAACACCCGCACCGGTGAGAAGCTCCGCGTCGAGGCGCGCTTCGTGTTCGTCGGCGCCGGCGGCGGAGCCCTGCACCTCCTGCAGCGCTCAGGCATCAAGGAAGCCAAGGGATTCGGTGGTTTCCCGGTGAGCGGCGAGTTCTTCCGCTGCACCAACGAAGACATCATCGCGCAGCACTCGGCCAAGGTGTACGGCCAGGCGGCGGTCGGCGCCCCGCCGATGTCGGTCCCGCACTTGGACACCCGTGTCATCAACGGGGACAAGGGGCTGCTGTTCGGACCGTACGCGGGCTGGTCGCCCAAGTTCCTGAAGACGGGCAGCGTGATGGACCTGCCGAAGTCGGTCAAGCCGAGCAACCTGCTGCCGATGATGTCGATCGCGCCCAAGGAGTTCGGACTCCTCAAATACTTGATCTCGGAACTGGCCGCGAACCTCGACGACCGCGTCACCAACCTGCAGGAGTTCGCTCCGAAGGCCGTCGGCGACGACTGGGAGCTGATCACCGCCGGCCAGCGCGTTCAGGTGATCCGCAAGAACGGCATGGGCGGAAGCCTCGAGTTCGGAACCGCCGTCGTCACGTCCGAGGACGGGTCGATGGCCGGACTACTCGGGGCCTCACCCGGTGCGTCGACCGCGGTGCCCGCGATGATCTCGATCCTGGAGAAATGCTTCACCGCGCACTTCGACGGCTGGAAGCCCAAGCTGACCGAGATGATCCCGTCGTTCGGACGCAAACTCAACGACGAGCCCGCGCTCTTCCGCGAATTGTGGGACTGGACCGGAAAGAGCCTGCAACTGACCACTGACAACACCTGACGCGATGTCGTCGACGGGCGCACATTTTCCGTTCAGCGCAGTGGTCGGACAAGACCGACTGAAGCTTGCGCTGATCTTGTCAGCGGTGTCGCCGGGGATCGGCGGGGTGCTGATCCGCGGGGAGAAGGGCACCGCCAAGTCGACCATCGTGCGCGGGCTGGCCCCGTTGCTCGGTGAAGCGTCGCGCGTGGTCGAGCTGCCGATCGGAGCCACCGAGGACCGAGTGGTCGGATCCTTGGACCTCACCCGTGTGCTGCGCGACGGCCAGGCCCACTTCACGCCGGGACTGCTTGCTCAGGCCGACGGGGGAGTCCTCTACATCGACGAGGTGAACCTGCTGTCGGACCACCTCGTCGACGTCTTGCTCGACGCCGCGGCGAGCGGGCGGGTCACCGTCGAACGCGACGGTGTCTCACATACGCAGGCCGCCAAGTTCGTCCTGGTCGGAACCATGAACCCGGAGGAGGGCGAGCTACGTCCGCAGCTCCTGGACCGATTCGGGTTGGTCGTCGACGTGGCCGGTCCGCGGGATGTGGACGAACGCGTCGACATCGTGACCTCGCGCATGGCGTACGACGCCGACCCCGACGGATTCGCCGCCGAGCACGCCGACGTGGAGGGCGAACTGTCGGACCGTATCGCCCACGCCCGCAACCTGCTGCCCTCGGTCGGGCTGCCCGTCGCCGAGTTGCGCCGAATCGCAGGCATCTGCTCGCACCTGGACGTCGACGGTCTCCGCGGCGACATCGTGATGGCCCGTACCGCGTCGGCACACGCAGCGTGGCGCGGGGCGAAGCAGGTGACCGAAGACGACGTCCGCGTCGCCGCGGAACTCGCTCTGCCGCACCGACGTCGACGGAATCCGTTCGACGACTCGTCGATGTCCGAAGAGCAGCTCGACGAAGCACTCGGCGCAGGTGATGAGGCAGCGGGCGACGAGACGTCAGGTGACGAGGCTTCAGGTGATGAGGACGGGGATCAGTCCGGCCTGCCGGACGAGCAGCCGGACTCGGGACCCGACGACGGCCCAGATTCCGACGGCCCAGATTCCGAAGGCCCGGACGACGACGGGCCCGACACCGATCCGCCGGGCGGCGGCGGGGGAGCGACCGGACCGCAGTTCGGGTCGAAGCCTGCCTCGGGCTCGTCGCGGGTCCGGACGTTCCGGGCCGACGGCGTCGGCGACGGTGATCCCGGTCGTCGGTCACGGGCGCGCAGCACGCGCGGCGCCACCGTCCGAGACATCGACTTCACAGCAGGCACGCCCGTCCACCTGTTCGGCACCGTCCTCGCTGCCGCTCGTCGCAGTTCGGGCGACGGCATGCCCGCACTGGAGCCCGGTGACCTCCGCGGCGCCGAGCGAATCGGCACCGAGTCGAATCTCGTCGTGTTCCTTGTGGACCTGTCCGGATCGATGACCGCGCGTTCTCGGCTCGCCGCGGTGCGCGAGGCGTGCGTTGAACTGCTGCGTGACTCGTACACCCGGCGTGACCGAGTGGCCGTCGTGGTCGCATGCGGGAAGGACGCGTACGTTGCGGTGCCCCCGACCAGGTCTGTCGACATCGCAGTATCCCGCCTCGCTCAGGTCCGCACCGGCGGCCGGACGCCGCTCGGCGAAGGCCTCCTTCGCAGCGTCGAGATCATCGACCGCGCTGCCCGCACCGATCCGAACCGTCGCCCGCTGCTGGTCGTGGTCTCCGACGGTCGAGCTACCGGAGGCAAGGACGCCGCACGTCGTGCCGAGGCCGCAGCCGACGAGGTGGTCCGCCGCGGGGTGGCGAGCGTCGTCGTCGACTGCGAACAGGGCTTCGTGAAGCTCGGGACGGCCGTGGCTCTCGCCCGCCGTCTCGGCGCCGAATACGTGCCGTTGGCGGATCTTGCCGAGACCGGGCTCGCTGCGGGTGTGCGCGGCGTGGCCTAGTTGTGCTGACCTAGGCTGAGCACCATGCCTAAAGGAGTTCCCGAGACCATCCCGAACGACGGACTGACGACTCGTCAGCGTCGTAACCAGCCCGTCCTCGGCGTCCACACCGGCGCAGGGAAGGGAAAGTCGACCGCAGCCTTCGGAATGGCGATGCGAGCGTGGCACGCGGGAATGGACGTCGCCGTGTTCCAGTTCGTCAAGAGCGCCAAGTGGAAGGTCGGCGAGGAGTCGACGATGCTCGCCCTCGGACGTCTGCACGAGCAGATCGGTGAGGGCGGCCCCGTGCAGTGGCACAAGATGGGCCAAGGGTGGTCGTGGATCCGCAAGAACGACGACGCCGAGCAGGACCACGCCGAAGCGGCACGCGCGGGGTGGGCCGAGATCGCCCGCCGGATCGCCGCTCAGGAACATGACTTCTACGTTCTCGACGAGTTCACCTACCCCCTGCACTGGGGCTGGATCGACGTCGACGAGGTCGTGCAGGCGCTCGCCGAGCGCCCGGGCAGGCAGCACGTGATCATCACCGGCCGATACGCGCCCGACGCGCTGATCGAGGCCGCCGACCTGGTGACCGAGATGACGAAGATCAAGCACCCGATGGACGCCGGACGAAAAGGCCAGAAGGGCATCGAGTGGTAACACGTGCGACGCCTGCCGTCGTCATCGCGGCCCCTGCTTCGGGGAGCGGCAAGACGACGGTGACCACAGGCCTCGTCGGAGCCCTCACCGCGGCGGGCCACACCGTCGCACCGTTCAAGGTCGGACCCGACTACATAGACCCCGGCTACCACGCGGTGGCTGCGGGCAGGCCGGGTCGCAACCTCGACCCGAACCTGGTCGGCGAGAACCGGATCGGCCCGCTTTTCGCTTCGGGCTGCACCGGAGCCGACATCGCCGTCGTCGAAGGCGTCATGGGTCTGTTCGACGGTCGGATCACCGACGATCCCGGAACGCTCGGCGTCGGCTCCGCCGCTCACGTCGCGGCACTGATCGGGGCGCCCGTGATCCTCGTCGTGGACGCAGGCGGACACAGCCAGTCCCTGGCCGCGCTGCTGCACGGTTTCGTCTCGTACGACCCGGCGGTCCGGGTGTCCGGGGTGGTCCTCAACAGAGTCGGCTCGGACCGGCACGAACTCGTACTCCGTCAGGCCTGCGACCGGGCGGGTCTGCCGGTGTTCGGCGTCGTGCGGCGCGACACCGCGTTGAGCGTCCCGTCCCGTCACCTCGGCCTGGTGCCGGCCGCCGAACGCAGCGCCGACGCGGTCGCGGCCGTCGCGGCCATCACCGAGAGAGTCCGGGCCGGACTGGACGTGGACGCCGTCGTGCGTCTTGCGCGGTCGGCGGCACCGGCCACCGCAGCCCCGTGGTCTGCCGCCGACGAGACAGCCGACTACCGCGTCGACGGTCGCCCGGTGATCGCCGTCGCTCAGGGGTCGGCGTTCACGTTCGGCTACGCCGAGCACCCCGAACTTCTGGCCGCGGCGGGGGCCGAGGTCGTGGCATTCGATCCACTCAACGACCGACTGCCCGCCGAGACCGCAGGGGTCGTCATCGGCGGTGGCTTTCCCGAAGAGCATGCAGCCGATCTGGCCGCCAACGAGGGGCTGCGACGTGACCTGACCGAGCACGTCGCGTCAGGTCGGCCCGTGCATGCCGAATGTGCAGGCCTGCTGTACCTCACGTCGGCGCTCGACGGCCACCCGATGGTCGACGCCGTCGACGCGCGCGGAGCGTTCGGGCCTCGTCTGACGCTGGGCTATCGAGATGCCGTCGCCGTGGCGGACTCCGTCCTCTACCGGACGGGAGAGCGGGTCACCGGTCACGAATTTCACCGCAGCACAGTCGAATTCGGTGAGGATCGAGCGGCTGCGTGGGCGTGGCGCGGGGCGGACGGCAATGCCGTGGACGGTGTCGTCGCACGCGGTGTCCACGCCAGTTATCTCCACGTGCATCCGGCGGGTGCACCACACGCCGTGGGACGATTCGTGAAGGCGGCACGGGAGGCCCGATGACTGGTCGGCGACAATTCGAGAGCAAGGCGGTCATCGAGGTGCGGGCGGCCGTCGACGCGCTGGCAGCCAAGGACGGCAACGATCCAACCGCCCTGCGCGACGTCCTGGAAGCTGTTCTCCTCGTCGGCCAGGGACTCGAACTCGACGCCGCACTGCAACGGATCGTGGAGGTCGCGGCCGCTGTCCTGGACGCGCAGTACTGCGCGCTGGGCGTTCGAGGCCCCGAACTGAGTCTGCAAGCGTTCGTGTACACCGGGATAGCACCCGAACAACGCGCCGAGATGGGTCCGTTGCCCATCGGGCGCGGTGTCCTCGGAGAACTCTTGCACCACCCGGAAGTACTTCGCATCCCTCGCCTGTCCGATCACCCGTCATCGGTCGGGTTTCCCGCGAACCATCCGCCGATGGACACGTTCCTCGGTGCACCGATCATCGTCCGCGGCGAACTGTTCGGAAGCATCTACCTGACCGAGAAACAGGGAGCCGTCGAGTTCACCGAACTCGACGAGACGATCGTCGGTGTGCTCGCCGTCGCGGCGGGCATCGCGGTCGATAACGCGCGATCGTACGAGGGCGCGCAGACCCGTATGCGGTGGATGAAACTCCTCGCGGACCGGGGCAGCGAACCTCTGCGCGGGGTCTCCGTCGACGAGACGCTTGACGGCATGTGCAGCGACGTCGCCGCGTTGACCGACGCTGTCGACGTCTACATCGTGACGGGGGCCCGGTTGGACGCGCACACCGGCGACGACGTCGACATCACTGATCTCGCGACCGTCGTCGAGACGGCGGGCGGCGTCCTGTCCGTTCGCCGCTTCGACCACGAACGGAGCTGGCTGCGGCGTGGTGCGCGGTGGGCCACCGTGCAACCGGTGCAGAGCGAGCCCGAAGAGTTCCGCGCACTCGTTCTGACCCACGCCGAACGCCGTTTCTGGACGGCCGAGGAGTGGGCGGGCATGGCAGGTGTCGCGCGAGTCGCATCGCTGTCGATCGCGTACTCCGAACAGCAGGAACTTACCGGCGAGCTGACGCTCCTGGAGGAACGCCATCGCATCGCTCGTGATCTGCACGATCTGGTGATCCAGCGGTTGTTCGCGATCGGCATGTCGATGCAGGCTATGCGGTCCGGGATCGGCGACGTCGACCTCGACGCGCGGATGGAACAGGTCGTCGCCGACCTCGATGCGACGACTGCGCAGATCCGTACGTCGATCTTCGATCTGCAGAGCCTGCACGGCGGGAAAGACATGCGGACGCTGCGTCGTCGAGTGTTGGACATCGTGTCCGAACTCGCCGCGTACACCGCGATCACGCCGAACGTCACGTTCGTCGGCCCGGTCGACACCGTGGTGCCCGCCACCTTGTGGCCGCACATCGAAGCAGTTCTGCGGGAAGGACTGTCGAATGCCCTTCGACATTCGGGCGCCCACCAGATCACCGTACGGATCGTCGCGTCTGAGGAGGTGACCGTAGAGGTCACCGACAACGGCATCGGGATTCGCGCAGACGTTCCTCGTTCCGGGCTGCACAACCTCACCCGTCGCGCGGACGACTGCGACGGCGCCTTCTCCGTGGCGTCCTCGATCGGCGGCGGGACGACTATCACCTGGACCGTGCCGCTGCGGTAGACCGGATCAACCATTGTTGAGTACGTCAGGGCGACGACTCTATTCGGCGCTACCTGAGCAGTTGGCGCTGGCACCTGGACCGGATGCAGTGTTCTCTGCAATCACCTTGTCGCCCTGACGGATGCTGCACTTGATTGTCCCTGAGCTATCGAAGTTGTTGCTTGCCATCAGAGACACAGGCTTTCCTAGACCGGTGATCTGAACGTCCTTCTTCCACGGGAACGTGACGTCGGTGTCGTGGGCCGTGTCCCAGTTCTGCGTGGTGTACATCGCCGACCCGACTCCGTCACCGGTGATCTCGTATGTCACCGTGACGACTCGCTTCGACTCGTTGTCGATCGATTCAGCGGCTCCGCCGACGATTGCGAAGCAGCCGCCGATCATGGCGATGAAGAGGACGATGACGCCGACGAGGACCCAAGGCCAGACCTTGCGCTTCTTGGGGGGCTGGTATCCGGGGTAGCCGGGCGGCGGGTACTGCCCGGGCTGTCCGTACGGTGGTTGGCCGCTGTTCGCCGAGTGGTCGGGCGTGTTCGGGTCGGTCATGGTGCTGTGCCTTCTTTGAATGAGCCGCTTGTGGTGCGGATTGGATAGATAGATGGATGGATGTGGAGTTTGAATCAACTGCGGTCGTTCCGCTTGCGTTAGACGAGGGCGACTACAACGGGGCGACCTCCAGATGCGCGCAGCGAAACCGTCTTCAGTTCCGCGGTCGGTGGAATGTCGAACACAAGGGTCAACTCAGTCGAGATACCGGGGTTGATCTCAGCGATCCAACTGAACTCTCGCCCGGCCGAGACCGATGCCGCGGTGTCGACCTCGTAACGTCGACCGGCTGCGTCCTTGGCGCTCTGTTGGTTTGCGAAGACCTTCGTCGACCGTTGCGACGCGTTCGTGACCGTCACTTCGATCAGTGCAAAGGTGCCTTTGGCCGTACGGGTCAGAAATTCTCCGACTGAGGACACGCCAGATTGCACGCCAGTCACGGAGAACTCGGTTCCATGGCCGTCCGAGACGGACTCATTCATGACCCCTGTGGGCTGTGTCGTCGGGCTTCCCGAGGGAGACTTGGAGGTCACCCGGTCAACGGCCGGGGAGCCCTCATCGGAGGCAGCGGAGATGAACACGGCGCATCCCCCGATGAAGATCAACGACGCAATAACGATCGAGATCCCTGCGACGATCCACACCCAAGTCGGAGTACCCGGGCTCTGCCGATTCGGATAGTCGTATGGAGACGGAGTCAACACTCGTGAGTTCACTTTCTCGCTCGTGCCGTGCGTCGTTCGCGTGCGGCGCCTTCGTCGGAAGGCGAGGACTCGTCAGTACTCATCAGGTGCGCCGAATAGGGCGGTGATGCCAGAAGCCGGCGCAGCGCTGAAATGAGGGCGACGAGCACCCACGACTAGTTGATCGGTGCCGTTGAACAGGTGTTACCTCAACTGACAGAATTCGTCTGATCGTATGAGTGGTGCGCTTCTAGGCGTTAGATCGGCGAAGCCGAAGTCCCTGGCCTGCTCTCCCAGGCTTGGTGTGATCGTCCACAGATTCCCGATGTGGGCGTCGCCGCGGCGTTCGGCAGGTCAGCGTTCGCGGCCGCGGAGTTCGGTGGCCAGGACGGCCACTTGGGTGCGACGCTGCATGTCGAGTTTCGCGAGGATCCGGGAGACATAGTTCTTGATGGTCTTCTCGGCGAGGAACATCCGGTTCGCGATCTGACGGTTTGTCAGGCCTTCGCCGATGAGTTGAAACACTTCGCGTTCCTGTGCCGTCAACTGTGCGATCGGGTCGGTGGGCTCGCCTCGACGGAGCTTCGCGAGGAGCGCCGATGTGCTCCTCGCATCGAGCAGCGACCCGCCGCGTCCGACGGTTCGCACCGCGTCGACCAGATTGTGACCGAGGATCTGTTTGAGGACGAACCCCGAAGCGCCCGCGAGCACGGCGGCGAGGAGGGCGTCGTCGTCGGCATAACTCGTCAGCATCAGGCAGTGGACGTCCGGATTCTCAGCGCGCACGTCCCGGCACAGTTCGACGCCGTTCCCGTCGGGGAGGCGGACATCCAGTACAGCGATGTCCGGAGCAGTCGCGGCGATCTGTACACGCGCCTCATCGACGGTCGCGGCCTCGCCGACTACCTCGAGGTCGGTGGCGGTGGACAGCAGATCCCGCAGGCCGCGGCGGACGAGTTCGTGATCGTCGACGAGGAACACGCGGACCGGATGGCGCGGAGACTGCGGTTGCGCTGGGCTCATGTGGACACATTACCGCAGGTGAGGGCGGGACTCGGTGCCCCGGGAAGTCGGGACTTTCGCCCCCGGCGCAGTCGCAACTGGCGGAGAGGGCCGAGGCCGCGATGATCACCAACCTGTTGACTGAGGACGACTCAGATGAACGTGAAGGTGGCTCGCTTCGAGGAGTCCCGGGCCCCGACTAAGCTGGACGATCATGGTGCAAGCTCATTATCTGGCGGGACTCGACCTGCGAGGACGCAGAGTGGTCGTCGTCGGCGGCGGCAGCGTCGCACAACGTCGGATCCCGAACCTCATTGCGGCAGGCGCCGACGTGCACGTCGTGGCGATCGACCCGACACCGACTGTCGAGTCGGAGCCTGCGATCACCGTGCACCGCCGTGCCTACGCGGCGGGCGACCTGGACGGTGCCTGGTATGCGATCGCCTGCACTGACGACGCCGACGTGAATGCCGCCGTCGTCGATGAGGCCGTCTCGTCCCGCGTGTTCTGTGTTCGCGCCGACGACGGTAGCGCCGGTACCGCGGTGACGCCGGCGTCCGGCCATCATCGTGACCTGCAGTTCGGTGTGTTGGCTGGTGGCGACCATCGTCGTTCGGCAGCTGCGCGCGCCGCGATCACCGCGGCGTTCGCCGACGGCGCCTCACTGACAATCGAGGACGGTGCGCGACACGCTCCAGGTGTCGCGTTGGTTGGCGGCGGTCCGGGTGCGGCGGATCTCATCACCGTGCGTGGACGACGACTCCTGGCCGAGGCCGACGTCGTCGTCGCCGACCGCCTCGCTCCGGTCGCGCTCCTCGACGAACTCGGTCCACAGGTCGAGGTGATCGACGCGGCGAAGGTCCCGTACGGCAGGGCGATGCGGCAGGAACAGATCAACGAGATCCTCGTCGACCGGGCGAAGGCCGGGAAGTTCGTCGTCAGACTCAAGGGCGGCGATCCGTACGTGTACGGCCGCGGCTACGAAGAACTGCAGGCGTGTGTCGCAGCCGGGGTGCCGGTAGCCATGGTCCCCGGTGTCACGAGTCCGATCTCGGCTCCGGGACTCGCGGGCGTCCCGGTGACGCATCGGGGAGTGGCGCACGAGTTCGTCGTCGTCTCCGGGCACGTCGCACCGGACGATCCCGACTCCCTGACCGATTGGAACGCGCTGGCCAAGCTGCGCGGCACCATTGTGTTGATGATGGCCGTTAAGCGGATCGACGCCTTCGCGCGGGCTCTGCTCGACGGCGGTCGTCCCGGCGACACCCCGGTCGCCTTCATCGAGAACGCATCGCGCCCCGACCAGCGACTCATCCGCGCCGACCTGGCGAGTGCCGCCCGCGTCGCAGGGGAGCAGGCCCTGATCGCACCGGCGATCGCGGTGATCGGTCCGGTCGCGGGGTTCGACGACGCCGACCGGGCGGCACCGCTGTGACCGCACGGATCGTGGGACTCGCGACGGGCACGCTGCTGCTCATCGCCGCGATCGCGTCCTGGTACGTACACCCCGCGGTGACCGCTGCGCTGGTCGCCGCCGCGGTGCTGGTCATGTCCGTTTGGCAGATCTTCCGGCGCCGCGCCGGTATCGAACCGCTCAAGCAGAGCACCTGGGCCGCGATCGTCGTCCCCTTGACCTTCGCCGCCCTCGCCGTCGTCGCACTCAACGGCTGGATCTACCGGATCTCCGCCGACACAGGCACCGAATCGGGCGATCTGCAGATGGTGGTCGGACTGACCACCGGCGTCGTCGGGATGTCTGCCGCCTACGGCTACGGTCGGGTCCGCGCTCAGAAGGCCCAGCTGAACGAGGTCGTCGAGGTAGACCTCGCCGACGACGAGCCGGGCGTCGCCGATGGCGACAGTTGGTTCTTTCCGCAGGCGAAGTAGGCACTCGGCGGTAGGGTCGGGGCTGGAGAGGAGTGGACGTGTCTAACCAACCGACTCTCACATTCTGCGCCGCCACCCAAGACGTCTTCGACGACGTCGAGACCATGCTCGGACCCAAACGCCGTCCCGACGCGATCGCGTGCTGGTGTCTCACCTACCGTCTGGGAAACCGTGAGGCCGCGACGCTCGACGCTCCGGAACGTCGACAGGCGGTGTTCGATTCGTGCGGACGCCGACCGGCGCCGGGCATCCTCGCGTACGACACCGCAGGCGATGTGGTCGGGTGGGCCGCCGTCGCGAGGCGCGGCGCTATCGCGGCGTTAGCCGACCACGCGACGTTTCCACCGATCGGCGACGTCGGCGGCGACCCGTGGACCATCTACTGCCTTCGGACCCGGGGAGGTCGCCGCCGCCGCGGAATCGGTCAGCGCCTCCTCGAAGCCGCAATCGACTTCGCGGTCGGCAACGGAGCCGACGTCGTCGACGCATACCCCGTCGACCTGGTCGGCACGGTGAGCCCGATCTTCGCCTATCCGGGTATCCGGTCCATGTACGAGAGGGAGGGCTTCGCCGTTGCGGGCACGGCCGGAGCCGTGCCTGGAGGCCCCGGGCGAGTGGCCATGCGGCTGTCAGTCACGTGAGGGAGGGCGAGGGGCTTCAGCCCTCGGTCACCACGGTGATCTCCAGCCCAGTCGTGATCTCGATGCGTTGGCCCGCGTCGGAGAGCACACTCGCCAATGCGTTGACGTCCCGGACGTTGCGGCGCGTCCGCACCAACTCGTGAGCGACGAGACCCTTGTAATGCTTGTTGAAATGGCTGACGACCTTGCGCGAACCGTCGGCGTACTCGGTGACGACGGTCGCGGTCACGGCGCCGTCGACCGGACCGAGCTTCTGGTAGACACCCGATCGCAGGTCGACCACGAAATCGTCGATCGCGTCCAGTGAGGGTGAGAGCACCGGTTTCCACACCGACCCCAATGTCCCGAATCCGGGCAGTTTGGAGCCGCCCGAGAGTCGGTACGCGGGAATAAGGTCGGCCGCGGACACCACGCCGAACAGCGCCGATCCGATCATCAGACGGTCTGCAGCCTTGGTCTTCGATGCTCGAGTCATCGCCGGATAGTCGAGCGCGTCGTACAAGACGCCCGTGTACCGGGTGATAGCAGGCCTGGTCGGCGCCGTCCACAGCTCTGCATTGCGCGAGACCTCGGCGATCGCGGCGTCCGTCGTCCCCAAGCCCAATACCGCACGGGACGACTCGAGGTCGCCGGACAGCGCGACCAGGGCGTCGGCGAGGTCGCGTCGCACACCGTTCAACTCCGGCATCGACAGTGATTCGAGGTCGAGCGGGGCAGACTTCCCGCCGTCGGACTTGGTCTCCGAAGGAGGCAGGATCACGAGCACGCGACCACCCTAACGAACCGGCCGGCGCCACAACTAAGCTGGTACACCGTGATCACACGCATGTCCGACCTGTTCCTCCGCACACTCCGCGACGACCCCGCCGACGCGGAGGTGCCGAGCCACAAACTCTTAGTGCGCGCCGGCTACATCCGACGCAGCGCGCCGGGTGTGTACTCGTGGTTGCCGTTGGGGCTCAAAGTGTTCCGCAACGTCGAGAATCTCGTGCGCCGGGAGATGGACGGGATCGGCGCGCAGGAGATCCTCCTTCCCGCGTTGCTGCCGCGTGACCCCTACGAGGCCACAGGTCGTTGGACCGAGTACGGCCCGAACCTGTTCCGCGTCAAGGACCGCAAGGGCGCCGACATGCTCCTCGGGCCGACGCACGAGGAGATCTTCACCCAGTTAGTGAAGGGCGAGTACAGCTCGTACAAGGATCTCCCCGTGGTCCTCTATCAGATTCAGACGAAATACCGGGACGAGGAGCGACCTCGTGCCGGCCTCCTGCGCGGTCGTGAATTCGTGATGAAGGACTCGTACTCGTTCGACCTGGACGACGACGCGCTCCAGGTCTCCTACGACAAGCATCGTGTCGCTTACCAACGGATCTTCGACCGTCTCGGAATCGACTACGTCATCGTGCGAGCGACCGCGGGCGCCATGGGCGGTAGCCGGTCCGAAGAGTTCCTCGCTGTCTGTGATGTCGGCGAGGACACGTTCGTCCGAAGCACCGAATCGGACTACGCCGCCAACGTCGAAGCCGTCAGCACCACAGTTCCCGCTGCGCTGCCCGTTGACGGACTGCCTGACGCGGTGTCGCACGAGACGGGTGATACCCCGACCATCGACACCCTCGTCGCCTGGGCCAACGAGACTCTGGACGGCGACTACACCGCCGCCGACACACTGAAGAACGTGATGGTGAAGATCCGCAAGCCGGGCGGCGAGTGGGAGATCACCGCGATCGGCGTTCCAGGGGACCGAGACGTCGACTTCAAACGCCTCGAGGCGTCGGTCGAGCCGAGTGAGGTCGAACTCCTCGGCGACGCCGACTTCGCCGCCAACCCGGCCCTCGTCAAGGGGTACATCGGACCCAAGGGTGTGCAGGCCGCCGAGTTCACCTACCTGGTCGACCCGCGCGTCGTCGACGGCACCTCGTGGATTACCGGAGCCGACGAGAAGGGGCGTCACTACGTGAATCTCGTCGCAGGTCGTGACTTCGTCCCCGACGGCGTGATCGAAGCCGCGGACGTCCGAGACGGGGATCCGTCACCGGATGGTGCGGGCGTCCTCGAATCGGCCAAAGGGATCGAGATCGGCCACATCTTCCAACTCGGCCGCAAGTACGCCGACGCCTTCGAACTCGATGTCCTCGGCGAGAACGGGAAGCCGGTCCGGGTGACTATGGGTTCGTACGGCCTGGGTGTTTCGCGGATGGTCGCGGTTCTCGCCGAACAGATGCACGACGAGAAGGGGCTGCGGTGGCCGCGGGAGGTCGCGCCGTTCGACGTACATCTCGTCATCGCGAACAAAGACGAGGCCGCGATCGCCGGAGCGCATCAACTAGCCGAGAAACTCGACGCCGCCGGACTGCAGGTGCTTCTCGACGACCGCAAGGCGTCGCCAGGCGTCAAGTTCAAGGACTCCGAACTCCTCGGTATGCCCGTTGTGGTGGTTGTGGGTCGCGGCTGGGCCAACGGCACCGTCGAGATCCGGGACCGCTTCACCGGCGACACGGCGGAAGCTGCGATCGATAGTGCACGCGATGCGGTGACGGCCGCCGTCCGGGCCTGATTACTGCGCGCCCGGGAACGCCACCGTCGCAGGCGACAGGTTGGACACGCCGCGCCAGAACGCGATTCGTTTCGCGCTCTCGGTGAGTCCGTCGACGCCGAGTCTGCGGGTGACGTCGTCGTCGGCCTGCTCCACCAACGCCCGGTAGGCGCTCGCGCAGGTGTTCTCCGCTTGCAGGAGCGCTTTGGCTGCGGTCTTGTCGTCGGTCACCTCCAACGGGAGCGTGTACCCGGCGGCAGGCACCTGCTCGGACTCGCCCGCAGAGACGAGTGCGGCGTTCACCGCGTCCCGACGCACTCGATGCGCGGCGTTGAACTCTCCGACGGTGTCCCGCTGGTCCGAACCGACGAACGGGGTCGTCATCCCGTAGGTGAAGATGGCCGCGAACTCCGCGTCGACGGCGGTGGTGAGGGCATCGTTCTGGGTCATGCGAGTTGAACCTCCGCGAGAGTCGTGCATGACGCCGAGATCGAGGCGAGCAGTCCGGCGACGAAACCTGATTCGGTGACAGCTGCGCCTGCGCTCGCACGGGTCGACAACACAAGGGCTTCGCGCAACGCATCGACAGTCGCCAATGGCGGGGACGGCTGGTTAATCCCGTCGGCCGACGACGAGTGCACGCGGTTGATCTCGTCGCGCAAGGCCTGCGCGTGCTCGCCGCGTTGCTGCGCGACGACGGTCAACGCAGCGGTGTACTCGGCCGTGCGCGGGGCCAGCGATGCCGCGGCCTTCTGCTGGCGAATCGCGGCGCGCGCATGTGCGACGAGCCGCTCGGCGAGGTCGCGTTCCTCGTCGGCCGTCGGGCCGCAGGCGGTCACCGCCGCACCGGTGGCGACGACCACTGGAAGGGCGACGACGCCACGCAACACGGATCGTCGGGAGGGGCTGAAGTTCGATGGGCGGACGCTCACATCGTCGAATTCTGCCAGTGCCCGGAATCGACTACACTCAGCAGGCCCCGAACGGCTCGCGTGTCGCACGTAAAGTGGGCACCGCGCAGACCGGCGCATCGAAAGACCGACATGAGGGAGACCATCGCGTATGAGCGGCGTCAGGACCGAGGCCATCGGGCACGTCGTTGAGCCGATCCTCGCAGCGGCGGGGTACGACCTCGAAGAGATCGCAGTGCTGACCCCGCCCGGGCGGCGCGATATCCGAGTGGTCGTCGACCGTGACGGTGGAGCGCACCTCGACGCACTCGCCGACCTCAGCCGCGAACTCGATGCCGCCCTCGAGGCGACGGATCTGATGGGCGAGCGGCCCTACGACCTCGAAGTCACCACACCGGGCATCGGTCGACCGCTCACCCTGCCCCGTCACTGGCGTCGAAACCAAGGACGCAGCGTGAAAGTCACGTACACAGTCGACGGGAAGTCCACGAACGTCCTCGCACGCATCGGTCGTCTCGACGGCGACACCGTCACTTTGATCAAAGCTGATAAGGGCAGGATCCAGCAGATCGAACTGCCGCTGGAAGAGGTCCAGAAAGCAATGGTGGAGGTCGACTTTCGGCGGCCAGGGGAAGCCGAGCTCCGTGCGTGCGGTCTGGACGACGAGGAGATCGCGCGACGTCGCGCCCCGGCAGACGCCGACTCCTGACAACTGAATACACAACTGACGCACACAACTGGAACCGATAAGCGAATAGGAGCACCCACCATGCACATCGACATCAACGCGTTGCGGCTGATTGAAGCAGACAAAGGCGTGTCCATCGAGACCGTCATCACTGCGATCGAGACAGCGTTGCTCACTGCGTACCGTCACACAGACGGCTTCGCTCAGCACGCTCGCATCGACGTGAATCGCAAGACCGGCGCAGTCCGTGTCATGGCGCAGGAACTCGACGAGTCGGGCGAGGTCGTCCACGAATGGGACGACACACCTGAGGGCTTCGGGCGGATCGCAGCGACCACGGCCCGCCAGGTGATCCTGCAGCGTCTGCGCGATGCGGAGAACGAGAAGACCTACGGCGACCTCGTCGCACACGAAGGGGAGGTCGTCGGCGGCGTCGTGCAGGCCAACGCGCGCCTCAACGCGAAGGGCATCGTCGTCGTCCAGATCGGCACCGATGCCAACTCCACCGAAGGCATCCTCCCCTCGGTGGAACAAGTGCCGGGTGAGAGCTACAACCACGGCGACCGCATCAAGTGCTATGTCGTCGGAGTGGCGCGCGGCATGCGCGGACCTCAGATCACGTTGTCGCGCACGCACCCGAACCTGGTCCGCAAGCTGTTCTCACTCGAAGTACCCGAGATCGCGGACGGCTCCGTCGAGATCGTCGCCGTGGCACGTGAAGCGGGCCACCGGTCGAAGATCGCCGTGCATACCGGCGTCAACGGGCTCAATGCGAAGGGTGCGTGCATCGGGCCGATGGGGCAGCGCGTGCGCAATGTGATGAGCGAGTTGTCGGGTGAGAAGATCGACATCATCGACTACGCGTCCGATCCGGCCGTGTTCGTCGGCAATGCGCTCTCGCCCGCGAAGGTCTTGTCGGTCACCGTGATCGATGCGGAACTGAGTGCTGCCCGCGTCATCGTGCCGGACTACCAACTGTCGCTGGCCATTGGCAAAGAAGGTCAGAACGCTCGACTGGCCGCTCGGCTGACGGGGTGGCGGATCGACATCCGTTCTGACAGCGGCGACGGCGGCCCCCGGATCGACGCGAGCCCGACTGAGGGCGTCGTCACAGAGGGCATAGTCGGTGACAGTGGTGATGTGACGAGCAGCCCCGCCGATGAGATAGACTGACCTGTGGCTCTCCGAACGTCGACCGCCCCGGTCCGTACGTGCATCGGATGCCGACGCCGCGATCTCGCATCATCCCTGGTTCGAGTCGTGCGATCGGTGCCCGAGAGTACGCAGACCGTGGTCGTTGACACGACGGGGACGCTGCCGGGACGTGGCGCCTGGCTGCATCGAGACTCCGACTGCGTGTCGGCGGCGGTGCGGCGTAAGGCATTCGGACCGGCGCTACGGGTTCGCGGTCTCACCGTGATTCCGAAGGACCTCGCCGATCTGATCGACGAGATCACCGAGACGATTCCGTAGGGAATCAGGACAGGTAGCAGAAGACATGAGCACACCGTGAAGTCTCCACGATGAGCACGTTGACCGAATAAACCGAGGTCGCAGCGGGTAGCCCGCTCGACCTCCAAGTGAGGAGAGCAGTGGCAGGCAAGGCCCGCGTTCACGAACTAGCCAAGGAAATCGGCGTACCCAGTAAGAAGGTGCTGGAGCGTCTGAAAGAGCAGGGTGAGTTCGTTAAATCTGCGTCGTCGACCGTTGAGGCCCCCGTGGCCCGTCGACTCCGCGAATCGTTCTCCGGCGGCGACGCCGGAGGTGACGCTCCCAAGGCGTCGTCCCCCAAGCCGACACCGGCTAAGCCCGGCGGTCCGAAGCCCGGCGCACCGAAACCGTCCCCGGCGGCGGAGAAGCCCGCAGCGCCGGCTCCGGCGGCTCCAGCCCCGAAGCCGTCCACCCCGGCACCGCGTCCCGGCCCCAAGCCCGCGCCCGCTCCGAAGCCGGAAGCGCCGCAGGCTCCCGCGGCATCGGCTCCGTCAGCTCCAGCGGACGGTGGACAGAAGGCTCCCGGTCCCCGTCCGGGTCCGCGACCCGGCCCGCGCCCCCCGCGTGTGGGAAACAACCCGTTCTCGTCGACTCCGGCTCCGCGCCCACAGGGCCCTCGGCCCGGACCCGGCCAAGCCGGCCCCCGTCCAGGCGGCGGTCGTCCCGGTGCGGGACGCCCCGGCCAAGCAGGCAGTGGCGCAGGTCGTCCGTCCGCGGGTCAGGGCGGTCCCCGTCCCAATCCGGGCAACATGCCTTCGCGTCCCTCGCCGGGTGCGATGCCGCAGCGTGCGGCGCGTCCTGACGCCCGACCGGGTGGTCGTGGCGGCGGTGGCCGTCCCGGTGGTGGCGGTGGCTTCCGTGGCGGACCAGGCGGCGGTCCGGGTGGTGCTCCCGCAGGCGGTGGCTTCCGCGGTCGTCCCGGCGGCGGTGGCCGTGGCCGAGGCGGCGCAGCCGGTGCGTTCGGTCGCCCGGGCGGTGCCCCGCGTCGTGGACGTAAGTCGAAGCGTCAGAAGCGTCAAGAGTACGACTCGATGCAGGCTCCGGCAGTCGGCGGTGTCCGTCTGCCCCGCGGCAACGGCGAGACGATTCGCCTCGCCCGCGGTGCTTCGCTGTCGGACTTCGCGGAGAAGATCGACGCCAACCCGGCAGCATTGGTGCAGGCGTTGTTCAACCTCGGCGAGATGGTGACGGCTACCGAGTCCGTCAACGACGAGACGCTCGAGCTGCTCGGCTCGGAGATGAACTACTCCGTCCACGTTGTCAGCCCCGAAGACGAGGACCGCGAACTTCTCGAGAAGTTCGACCTCACCTACGGCGAGGACGAGGGCGACGAGGAGGATCTCCAGCAGCGTCCGCCGGTGGTCACGGTCATGGGCCACGTCGACCATGGCAAGACTCGACTGCTCGACACCATCCGCAAGGAGAATGTCGGCGGCTCGGAGGCCGGTGGCATCACCCAGCACATCGGCGCCTACCAGGTGAACACACACCTCAACGGTGAAGATCGTCTGATCACGTTCATCGACACCCCGGGTCACGAGGCGTTCACCGCCATGCGTGCACGTGGTGCGAAGGCCACCGACATCGCGATCCTCGTGGTCGCAGCCGACGACGGTGTCATGCCGCAGACGGTGGAGGCGGTGAACCACGCACAGGCAGCAGAGGTGCCGGTCGTGGTCGCAGTCAACAAGATCGACAAGGAGGGCGCTGATCCGCAGAAGATCCGCGGTCAGCTCACCGAATACGGTCTGATCCCCGAGGAGTACGGCGGCGAGACGATGTTCGTCGACATCTCGGCTAAGCAGGGCGAGAACATCGAGGCGCTGCTCGAAGCCGTGCTGCTGACAGCTGATGCGTCGCTGGACCTGCGTGCCAACCCCGACATGGACGCTCAGGGTGTTGCCATCGAAGCTCACCTCGACCGCGGTCGTGGTCCGGTGGCGACGGTGCTCATCCAGCGCGGCACTCTCCGGGTCGGCGACTCGATCGTCGCAGGCGATGCGTACGGCCGCGTCCGACGCATGGTCGACGAGCACGGCGAGGACGTCGCCGAGGCGCTTCCGTCGCGTCCGGTCCAGGTGGTCGGCTTCACGTCCGTTCCGGGCGCAGGCGACAACCTGCTGGTGGTCGAGGAGGATCGCACTGCACGCCAGATCGCGGACCGTCGCAATGCCCGTAAGCGCAACGCACTGGCGGCACGCAGCCGCAAGCGGATCAGTCTGGAAGATCTGGACTCGGCACTCAAGGAGACCAGCCAGCTCAACCTGATCCTCAAGGGCGACAACTCGGGTACCGTCGAGGCCCTCGAGGAAGCGCTCCTGGGTATCGAGATCGACGACGAGGTGTCGTTGCGCGTCATCGATCGCGGTGTCGGTGGCGTCACCGAGACCAACGTCAACTTGGCCGCAGCGTCCGACGCGATCGTCATCGGCTTCAACGTCCGTGCCGAAGGCAAGGCGACCGAGCTGGCGAACCGCGAAGGCGTCGAGATCCGTTACTACTCGGTCATCTACCGGGCCATCGAAGAGATCGAAGCGGCGCTCAAGGGCATGCTCAAGCCGATCTACGAAGAGGTCGAACTGGGACGCACGGAGATCCGCGCGATCTTCAAGTCGTCGAAGGTCGGCAACATCGCAGGTTGCATGGTGCAGTCCGGTGTGGTTCGACGCAACGCCAAGGCGCGTCTGCTGCGCGACAACACGGTGGTCGCCGAGAACCTGACCGTGTCGTCGCTGCGTCGTGAGAAGGACGACGTCACCGAGGTCCGTGAAGGTTTCGAGTGCGGTCTGACGCTCACCTACAGCGATATCAAGGTCGACGACGTCATCGAGACGTACGAGATGGTTGAGAAGGCGAGGGAGTGATGACGCCCGCGCAGGTGTTCGACGGTCTCGGCGTCGCCGAGCGTCTCCCGAAGGCACGAGGCTGATGGTCGATCATGCACGGGCCGCACGGCTCGCCAAGCGGATCACCACCATCGTGGCGACCGCCATCGGGACGGAGATCAAGGATCCCCGCCTCGCGCACGTGACGATCACTGACTGCCGGGTGACCGGAGATCTGCACGATGCGACGGTGTTCTACACGGTGATGGGTGCCTCGGTGGACGACGAACCAGACGTCGCGGAGGCGGCGGCCGGCCTGACCGCCGCCACCGGCGTGCTGCGTACCAAGGTCGGGGCCGGTACCGGAGTGCGGTTCACGCCGACCCTCCGGTTCGAACTCGACACGGTGCCGGACGCGACTCGCGCGATGGATGAGTTGTTGGCTCGTGCACGTGCGCAGGACGAGTTGGTTGCACGGGCCGCGCAAGACGCGGAACCGGCAGGCGACACTGATCCGTACAAGCACGAGGACGACGAGTCCTCGGGTGAGGACCGTCTCGGGTGATGCGGGCGTCCGCAGCCGAGGTAGCAGGCGCTTTGCGCGGTCGGGATTCGGTCATGATCATCAGTCATGTCCGCCCCGACCCGGACACGATCGGCAGTGCGCTCGGTCTCGGACTGGGTTTGGTATCCCTCGGAGTCGACGTGCGCTGCGGGTTCGCCGAACCGGACACGCTGCCTGGATCGCTCCACGGTCTGCCTGGCACAGAACTGCTCGCACCGCTGACCTCCCCAGCATCGGGGGAGGCGGCGGTGGCGGTCGACGCTGCGACACTGAACCGCCTCGGAGCGTACGAGGAGTTCTTCGCGGCAGCGGACACGCGCGTCTGCATCGACCACCACGTGTCGAATACCGGTTTCGGCGACGTCGCCTACGTCGACTCCGAATCCGATTGCACGGCAGTGCTGGTGCTGAGGATTCTGGACGAGCTCGGCGTCGAGGTGACCGCCGACATTGCTACCTGCCTGTACGCGGGTCTGGTCACCGACACCGGATCGTTCAAGTGGGCGCGTCCAGCGTCCTTCAAGGTCGCGGCCCGGCTCCTGGAGTTAGGAGTCGATGCTCCGAGGTGGAGCCGAGTGCTCCTGGACTCTCATCCGTATTCGTGGCTGCAGATGGTGTCTGCGGTCCTCGGTACGTCGGTGCTGGACGCGCAGGCGTGCGACGGCCGCGGACTGGTGTACGCGACAGTGACGGCGGAGCAGATGGCCGGGCTCGCATGGGATGAGTCGGAGAGCGTCATCGACGTCGTGCGGACCGCTCGCGAGGCCGAGGTGGCAGCCGTCTTTAAGGAGGCTTTCCCGGGCGAGTGGCTGGTCTCGCTGCGCAGCAAGACGAGCGTCGACTTGGTGCCGATAGCGGGTGCGCTCGGCGGCGGCGGACACACCCGTGCGGCCGGATACTCCGATTCGGGGACGGCCGACGAGGTCATCGCCCGGTTGCGCGCCCAATTGTAGGCCACTGATGCTGCGGCTCGCCGCGTCGGCGCTGGTGGTGCTCATCGCACCGCCTCTGTATCTGATGCTCGACCTCGCTGTGGTCGGCAGGCTCGGTGCGTCCGAACTCGCCGCGTTGGCGGTCGCGACGCTAGTCCTCTCCGTGATAAGCACTCAGTTGACGTTCCTGTCGTACGGGACGACGGCGCGGTCGGCGAGGGCGTTCGGCGCAGGTGATCGCGATCGTGCGGTCACTGAGGGCGTGCAGGCGACGTGGATCGCTCTCGGCGTCGGCGCCGTGATCGTCGTCTTTGCATGGTTGTTGGCCCCGCGGGTGACGAGAGCGCTGGTTCCCGACGAGACCGTCGCGGCCGACGCCGCCGGGTGGCTCCGCATCGCGGTGTTCGGTGTTCCGCTGATCCTCGCCGCGATGGCCGGGAACGGGTGGATGCGCGGTGTGCAGGACAAGCGTCGGCCCGTCTACTACGTCGTCGGTGGTCTGGCCGTCGGCGCCGTGCTCTGTGTCGGACTGGTGCACGGAGTCGCAGGCTTGCCACATCTGGGGCTCGACGGCAGCGCTTTCGCCAATCTCGTCGGCCAGTCGATCACCGGTGTGCTGTTCGCCGCGCGACTGATCCGCGCCGCGCCGTCCGGGTTGGCTCCGGACCGGTCGGTGATCGCCGCGCAACTGCGGATGGGCCGCGACTTGATCGTGCGGAGCCTGTCATTCCAGATCTGTTTCATCTCGGCGGCCGCAGTGGCCGCTCGCTTCGGTGTCGCACAGGTGGCGGCCCACCAAGTGGTGTTGCAACTGTGGGAGTTCATGTCCCTGCTGCTCGACTCGCTCGCGATCGCCGCACAGCAGCTCGTTGGAGCAGCGTTGGGCGCGAAGACATTCGACGTCGCACGGCGCACTGCGCGGAGCGTGACCGGCACATCGCTCGCCGTGTCCGCGGTGCTGGCCGCGGCATTGGCGATCGGCGCCGGTGTGTTGCCGGGCATCTTCACCTCCGACACTGCGGTCCTTGACGCGATCACCACGCCGTGGTGGTTCTTCGTCGCCATGCTGCCGATCGCCGGGATCGTGTTCGCATTGGACGGCGTCCTGCTGGGTAGCGGCGACGCCGCATTCCTGCGGACCGCTACCCTCGCGGGTGCGTTGTGCGCATTCTTTCCGATGATCTGGCTGTCGCTCGTCTTCGACTGGGGGCTGGCCGGGATCTGGACGGGGCTATTGGCCTTCATGTGCACGCGGCTGGCCGCGGTGGTCTGGCGTGTGCAATCCGGCGCCTGGGTTCGGTGAGGCGCTGGTACTCACACCTGGTCGAGCGGGACGCTCGAATCAGCGAGCTTGTTCACGTCGACGGTCCGCCCAGAGGTGATGAGGTCGGCGACGGCGTCACCCTGATCCCAGATGTTCACGTTCATCCCTGCGACGACGACGCCGCCGTCGAGCCAGAATGCGAGGAACTCGCGGGCCACGGTGTCCCCGCGGACGACGACGTCGTTCTTGCCGGACGCGAGTCCCCGGTACTCCATGCCGAGGTCGTACTGGTCGCTGAAGAAATAGGGGAGACGGTCGTAGACCTGCGAGCCGCCGAGCATGTTCGCGACAGCGACGGCCGGCTGGTTCTGGGCGTTGGCCCAGTGCTCCACGCGAAGACGGCCGAGCTTGGGATGGTCGTGGTTCGCTATGTCGCCGACGGCGTAGACGTCGGGATCGCTGGTGCGCAGGCCTGCGTCCACGTCGACGCCGTTCGACACCTGCAGGCCGGCGTCCTGCGCGAGTTCGACGTTGGGCACCGCCCCGATGCCGACGAGGACGGCATCGGCGGGGATCTGGTCGCCGTCGTCGGTCGTGACCGATCGGGGAGCGACGGCGTCGACACCGACACCGAGTCGCAGGTCTACGCCGTTCTGACGGTGCAGGTCGGCGAAGACATCGCCGATCCGGGCTCCGAGGATCTTCTCCAGAGGTCGGCTCTGCGGCTCGATCACTGTGACTTCGGCTCCGGCCTGACGGGCGGTAGCGGCGACCTCGAGGCCGATCCATCCGCCGCCGACGATCACGAGATGTCGCCCCTCGCCGATGGCGTCTGCGATCTTCTCCGACTCGTCGATGGTCCGGAGGTAGAGTGCGCCCTCGGCGCCGTCCAGATGTCGTGACGACGAGCCCGTCGCTAACAGGAGCTTGCGGTACGCGACCGACGACCCGTCGTCGAGGTGAACCTGATGTGCGTCGCGATCGATCCGAACGGCGCGCACGCCTACACGCAGGTCGACGTCGTGCGAGACGTACCAGTCGGCGTCGAATGTGAATGCATCCGCGCGCTCGTCGCTGCCCGCGAGGTACCCCTTCGAGAGGGGTGGACGTTCGTAGGGGAGGTGCTGCTCCGCGGCGATCAGGACGATCGGTCCGTCATATCCCTGTTCGCGGAGCGCCTCCGCAGTCTTCGCGCCCGCCAGTCCGCCACCGATGATCACCTGTGCGTCGCTCATGGAACCCACCGTACGCCGACCTCTGGACAGTGAACACCCTCTGTGGAAGCATATTGAACATGTTCAGTGAACGTGTTCAGTCTGGTCGTGCCGGTCGACGCGACCAGACTCGGGAACGGGTCGTCGAATGTGCTCAACGGTTGTTCGCCGATCGGGGTTTCGCGGCGACGACAGTGCGACAGATCGCAGCCGAGGCCGGAGTCAGCGTCGGCACGGTGATGGGCGTCGGCGATAAGGACGCGTTGCTGCTCGCGGCGTTCGATGGCTGGATCGGCGCCGTGCATCGTGCACGCGACGGGTTGGATCCAGTGGCGGCCGGCGCGGATCCCGTCACCCGCATCGGTGACGCGGTCGCACCGTTCCTGGACTTGTTCGACGCCGATATGCCCCTTGCCCGCGAGTACGGAGCCGTCTTGGCTCGTGGTGAAGCGACCACCGAGGTTTTCGGTGAATTGGCTATCGCGCTCCACGACGAGTTCGCCGCAGTGTTCGCCGACGCGGGGTTGGGCGAGGATGCACTTCGCGCCGCCCGCGCCGTCTACCTCGCCTACCTCGGTCTGGTGATGACCTCGGCTATCACGGGCAGCGACGCCGCGTCGATCCGCGACGAACTCGAATCGGTTGCAACAGTGATACTTCGATCCCCGCGAAAGGACTCGTAGATGTTCTCCACTCCCGGTCCGGTCTGGCCGGTGATAGTCCTCGCCGTCGTCATCGGTAGTGACGCACTCATGTCGATCCGCCCGCCGCAGTTCATCCGCGACTGTTACGCGGGCGTCGGCTTCCCTCTCGAATGGGGCTGGGCGCTGGTCTACGTGAAGCTGCTCGCCACCGCCGGACTGATCGTCGGGATCTGGCACGACGGGGTCGGCGTCGCGGCGACGGCGGGCGTCGTCGCCTATTTCGTCGCGGCGGCCATCGCTCACTTGCGAGCACGGTTCCTCGGGTCCGAGTTCTGGATCAATTGTCTGGGGATGCTGGCGTTGTCACTCGTCGTGCTCGGTTGGTCGTTCGCCTTCTGAGCGTGTCGTGCGCCGCCTCGTCACGACATGGTGCCGGAGCGACGTAGGTACATCGCGAGGCCTTTCGTCAGCGGCAGCGAGTCCAGGTCTGCGTCGCAGGCCCATCGCACGTCGTCCGCGTCGTCGCCGGCCTGAAGCGTCCCGCCGACGACGGTGGCGGCGAAGTCGTGGATCTCGAAGACGCCGTACTCGTCATATGGAACCTCGACGGACCAGAGTTCCTCGCCGATCTCGACCTGCAGACCCGTCTCCTCGAGAACCTCGCGCCGCGCAGCCTCAGCGAACGTCTCACCGTCCTCGACGTGCCCGCCGGGCACCGACCAATGTCCCCGTTCGGGTTCGTGACCGCGTTGGACGAGCAGGACCCGACCCATGTCGTCGACGATCACGGCGCTCGCCGCAAGAACTCGTGTCATCGCTACACCGTAATCCCACACGGGCGCGAGGACGCGGCCGTGGCAGCATGGTCTGCATGGCGACACTCTGGGCGATCAGCGACCTGCACGTGTCGCATCGCGGCAACGAGGACATGATCGATCGGATCCGGCCGACCGACGAGGGAGACTGGCTGATCGTGGCAGGCGACGTCGCCGAACGCACCGATGACATCGTCGATACGCTGCGTCGCCTCGCGACCCGCTTCGAGAAGGTTCTCTGGGTGCCGGGAAACCACGAGCTCTACACCACGGCCAAGGATCCGCTGCAGATCTTCGGGGTGGCGCGCTACGACTACCTCGTACAGGCGTGCCGGGAGCTCGGTGTCGTGACGCCCGAAGACATTTACCCGCTGTTCGATCCGCAGGACGGGAGTAGCTCGGTCCGCGTCGTCCCGATGTTCTTGCTGTACGACTACACATTCCGCCCCGAGGGGACGACGACCGCGCTGCAGGCGCTCGCTGTGGCGCGCGACCGGAACGTCGTCGCGACCGACGAGTTCCTGCTGTCGCCGGAGCCGTTCGGTACGCGCGACGCGTGGGGCCGGGACCGGATCGCGCAGACCCTGCGACGCCTCGAGGCGCTCGACCCCGCTGAGAAGACGGTTCTGATCAACCACTGGCCGCTGCGGCGAGAGCCGTGCGACGTGCTCATGTACCCAGAGTTCGCATTGTGGTGCGGCAGTGAGCTCACCGCAGACTGGCACCTCCGCTTCAACGCGATGTGCAGCGTCTACGGGCACCTGCACATTCCTCGGACCACGTGGTACGACGACGTCCGATTCGAAGAGGTGTCGGTCGGATATCCGCGCGAATGGAAGCGGCGCGGCCTCCCGGAACCGCTGCTGCGGCAGATCGCTCCGGACCCTGGCACACGACCCGAGGATGTGCCGCACCAGGGCCTGCGCTTCGAGGTGCCGCCCGACTACGAGGCGCGCGCCGTCGAGTTCCGAAAGAAGCTGGAGGAGCGTCGCGGCAATCAGGCCTCCCGCGGATCGACGTAAGTCCAGAACATGGCACCATTGACGCCATGATTTCGCGACTCGTGCCGGCCGGGGTCGGCGCCTCCGAGGCGTTCGAGGACCCGCCCGGTCTGACGGCGATGCCCGCCGAAGACGTCCTGATCGCCAAGGCGGTGGAGAAACGGCGCCGTGAGTTCATCACGGCACGGCACTGTGCGCGTCAAGCCTTGGGGCAGTTGGGTTTCGAACCGGTTCCGATCATGCGTGGCGATCGCGGAATGCCGTTGTGGCCGAGCCAGGTGGTCGGGAGTATGACGCACTGCGATGGATATCGGGCAGCGGTCGCCGCCTACTCGATGCAGGTGAGGTCTCTCGGCATCGACGCCGAACCACATCTGCCTCTGCCTGACGGCGTGCTCGATCACACCTCTGTCCCGGCCGAGCGCGAGGTGCTCGGCACACGCGACGACTCGATCCACTGGGACCGACTTCTGTTCTGCGCGAAGGAGGCCACCTACAAGGCATGGTTCCCGCTGACCCAACGCTGGCTCGGCTTCGAAGACGCCCACATCACGTTCCAACGGGGCGCCGACTCCGGGGAGGGCGCAGTCACCGGCACCTTCTCGTCACGGATTCTGATCGACGGCTCGACGGTCGACGGCGGTGCCCCGCTGCTGACCCTGCCCGGCCGCTGGAGCGTCGCCGACGATTTGATCTTGACCACGATCGCGTTGACCTGACATGGCCGATCTATCGATTGAGAACGCCGGACTCCTCGTCCTCGATAAGGCCGCCGGGGTCACCAGCCACGACATGGTGTCCAAGTCGCGCAAGGTATTCGGGACGCGACGGGTCGGCCACGCGGGGACCCTCGACCCGATGGCGACCGGAGTGCTGGTCCTCGGCATCGAGCGTGCGACCAAGCTGTTGGGTCTGCTGTCATTGACGACCAAGTCGTACACGGCGACCATCCGTCTCGGGCAGTCGACCGACACCGACGACGCCGAGGGCGAGCCGATCGGAGTATTCGACACGGCGGCCGTCACCGATGAGCAGATCGCGGCAGGCGTCGCCGAACTGACCGGTGACATCGCCCAAGTACCCGCACGCGTGAGCGCGATCAAAGTGGACGGCAAACGCGCGCACGCTTTGGCGCGAACGGGGGAGGAGTTCGAACTCGCGGCGCGCCCCGTCACCGTCTCTCGGTTCGCCGTCCTCGACAGCCGACGCCTCGACGGGTTCGTCGACCTCGAGGTGGAGGTCGACTGCTCGTCGGGAACCTACATTCGTTCCCTCGCGCGCGACCTCGGTGCTGGACTCGGAGTCGGCGGACACCTGACGGCCTTGCGGCGCACCGCAGTCGGGCCGTTCACCCTCGAATACGCCCGCACGTTGGACGCTGTCATCGCCGATCCCGGGCTCAGCATGGGGATCGACGACGCCGCCAAGCTCTGCTTCCCGCTCCGGGAGATCTCCGATGAGGATGCAGAGTCGATCAGTCAGGGACGATGGCTCGAACCGATCGGCCGCAAAGGCATTTACACCGTCGTTGACCAGTCCGGCCAGGCCATCGCCCTGGTACAGGAGAAGGGCCGCAGGGCGAGTTCGGTGATGGTGGTGCGTCCGGCGAACCTCCGTTGACGCCGGGGACCTCTAGGCGAACAGGTGAGGCGCGTCTCCCGTGCGGTACGCGCTCCACCCCGGATCGCCGGTCATCGCGAACGACGTCCATGCGGCGTGCATCCTGACGGCCAGGTCGCGGTCCGGAGCGGGGCCGACAAGCCAGTGCGCGTCGTCGACGTGATCGAACACGTACGGAATCTCGACGGCATGACCTGCGCGGATCCCCATGACCGGACTGTGTCGCCCGAACTCGTAAAGGAACGTCGGTTCGTCGGGCCGAGCGGCGGCCATCGCGCGCGTCGGGTCGACGAAGCCGTTGCGGGTGAGCTCGGCGCACAGGGCGTCGCCTGCCCTCGCGCCGCCCGCAACCGACTCGTCGAGTCGGTCGGTCGACGCACCGGACCGTGCCAGGACCGACTTCGCCGTCGGCCCGTCGACGGCGTCGACGATCCCGGTCGGTGCAAGGAAGAAGTGAAACTCGTCGGCGTTCCAGCCCGCGAGCAGGGCCACGCCCGCCCCGGCGCCGGCTGCGATCGAGTCGATCGGGGCAGCGGGCAGAACATCGCCGTCGATCACCGGCAGGAAGCTCATCACACCGAGCCCGGCGCGGACCACGGTCTCGCCCCAGACCGCTGGGTCGGGGTCGAGTGAGAGCGCCAACGCGACCTCGGTCTGGGCTGCCAACAGTGCGTCGGGCGAGATCTCGGCCCAGGCGCTCGCGGTCGGCTCCACACCGAGGATCTCAGACGTTCGAGCAGTCACCTTTTGGGCATCGTCGCCCGCCGCGACGCTGATTCCGTTGCCGCTCTCCATAACTGCGCGTCGGAACAGACCTGCTGCGCGTGGCGAGGACAGCAGGGAGGCCACGCTCATCGCACCCGCGGACTCACCCATCACAGTCACCTGCGACGGGTCGCCCCCGAATGCCGCGATGTTGTCGCGTACCCACTCGAGAGCCGCGATCTGGTCGAGGATGCCGCGATTGTCCGGTGCACCGTCGAGCGATGCGAAGCCAGGGGCGCCGAGTCGGTAGTTGACGCCGACGAAGACCAGGCCGTCGCGAGCGAACGTGTCACCGGAGTAGATCGTGAGCCGGTTGGAACCGCGGGTGAATGCGCCGCCGTGAATCCAGACGAGGACGGGCAGATCCTCGGCCGCCGGGTCGGGGGTCCACACGTTGACGTTCAGGTAGTCGTCGCCGAGTGCGACGACGTTCTCCAGAATCGACGCGGTCGGCTCTGGGTACCCGACTTGCGGCGCGGTCGGGCCGCAGGCCGTCGCGTCGCGGACCGCAGTCCATGGCTCGGGCGGTTGCGGCCTGGCGAGCATCAGAGCGCCGACCGGAGGTGCCGCGTACGGGATTCCGAGGAAGGCAGAGGCGGCCGACCCGGTGGTCGTCACCACCCGCCGACCGCGGACCGGACCGTGCGAGGTGTGGACGATGGGGCTGCGCGTGGAGACTTCGGTCACGGTGTCGACCGTAGCCGCAGAACGCGCAAAGGTGTGCGCTGAATCGTCGGGCGTGCCGTCAGTCCTGGTGGAGGAAGATCGCGCGCGCCGCGATATCGCCCAAGTGGATCGGCTCGCTGTCGTCGACGGAGATCGTCACGGTGCCCGCGAATGGGCGCTTCTCGACGATGCGAACACGGCTGTCGAGGGCGACGCCGATCTCTTCGAAGTAGCGGAGCATCTCCGGATCGGAGTCGGAGATGCGATTGATGACACCGGATTCGTCGATCGCGAGATCCGCGAGTTGAAGCGCTGCGGCGTCGGGGACGATGCCGTCGACGCCGGGGATCGGGTCGCCGTGCGGGTCGCGCTTGGGATGGCCGAGCTTGGCGTCGATGTGCGCCAGCATGCGTTCGGACACCGCGTGCTCGAGGACCTCGGCGTCCTCGTGGACCTGGTCCCAGCCGTAGCCGAGTTCGCGCACCAGAAAGGTCTCCAGGAGTCGGTGTCGTCGAACCATGCTGATCGCGGCTTCGCACCCGTCGTCGGTGAGCGTCACCGCACCGTACGGCGCGTGATCGACGAGGCCCTGATCTGAGAGCTTGCGAATGCCCTCGGATGCGGTCGAGGGCGATACCCCGAGCTTCTCGGCCAGCAGTTTGGTCGTGACCTTCACATCAGACCATTCCTGAGTCGTCCAGATCACCTTCAGATAGTCCTGGGTCACAGACGAGAGTTCGTCGACCGGTCGAGAGTCGGGCATATGTACGACCTTACCCACCCTCGCGTGTCGTGGCTTCTACCGTGGGCGTGCCGCGTCACGCGTGGAGTCGTACTGTGGAGCCGTGTTGCGTTGGCGAGGTTTGGACGATGTACCTGCCGGGTGGGGCCGCTGCGTGGTGACCATCGGCGTGTTCGACGGCATTCACCGTGGGCACGCCCAATTGGTGAACGCGGCGACGCGGGCCGCGGCCGAACGCGGTGTGCCGTCGGTGTTGATGACCTTCGACCCACACCCGTCCGAAGTAGTGCGACCGGGCACGCACCCGCCACAACTGTCGACGCTGCGCCGTCGTGCCGACCTCACAGAAGAGATGGGCGTCGACGTCTTCTGTGTCATTCCGTTCACGCCGACGGTCGCTGCCCAATCGGCCGAAGAGTTCGTCCACGAGGTCCTCGTCGAAGAACTGCACGCAGCCGAAGTGGTCGTCGGCGACAACTTCACATTCGGGCACAAGGCGCTCGGTGACGTGCCGAAGCTCCGTGAACTCGGGCAGCGGTTCGGCTTCGAGGTGACGGCGGTGTCGTTGTTCGGTGAGCACGCGGTCACCTATTCGTCGACCTACATCCGTTCGTGCATCGCTTCGGGAGACGTGGAGCTGGCCGCCGAAGCGCTCGGACGGCCGCATCGAGTCGAAGGCGCCGTGGTGCACGGCGAGCGCCGAGGCCGCGACCTCGGGTATCCGACAGCGAACGTCGCCCCACCCGAGCACGCGGCGATACCCGGTGACGGCGTGTACGCAGCCTGGTTCACCGTTCTCGGTGACAAAGAGGGGGACGGCTTCCGCATTGGCGAACGGTATGCGGCCTCGGTGTCGGTCGGCACCAATCCGACGTTTTCCGGCCGGAACCGGACCGTCGAGGCGTACATTCTCGACCTCGATGCGGACCTTTACGGGCAGCACGTGGCAGTCGACTTCGTCAGCAGGCTGCGGGGGATGGAGTCGTACGACGGGATCGACGCATTGATCACCGCGATCGGCAACGACGTCGATCGCACACGCACGATCCTTTCCGTCGAAGGCGATTGACCCGAGTGCCCGTTCGACGATTGTCGTAAGTCCCTCTGCCCCTGGTACAGTTCACCGCTGGTGTCAGCTGCGGTCCGTGGTGGCGCACCCCCTGCCGGGTGGCGGGGTCCGGGCACGGAACTGAAATCAAGGAGACTCTCATGGCACTCACTGCCGAGGAGAAGAAGGCCGTCCTCAACGAGTACGGCGTGCACGAGACCGACACCGGTTCGCCGGAAGCTCAGGTCGCACTGCTGACCAAGCGAATCAAAGACCTGACCGAGCACCTCAAGCACCACAAGCATGACCACCACAGCCGTCGTGGTCTGCTGTTGCTGGTCGGCCGCCGTCGTCGCCTGCTCAAGTACTTGGCGAGCGTGGACATCAACCGCTACCGCTCGCTGATCGAGCGTCTGGGCATGCGTCGCTGACGTTGGCCCACTCCGCTCGACATGCGGACTTGGTTCTCTTCGAGGCCGCGACCCGTCACACGGGTCGCGGCCTCGAAGTGTATTAGCCAGGGGAAATGTTAGGATCAACCCGGTGCAATGATCTGCCGCCAACGGCAACGCAGTCGTGACTCGTCAGATCGGTCCTCGGTAGTGGCTGTCGGAAGTGCAAAACTCCGGCCGCTTCGATCGAAGGCCGTCTACCTACAGCGCACGAAGCGCTGATCATGACTGCGACAGCCGTTCACGCTCCTCATCCACCCCGATCCGCCGCGAATCGCGACGGGTCTGCAACTGCATATCCGGATCGTCCACCGTCGTGGCTGACTGCAGCTACCGGATCGTTGGGCGACCAGAACAACACAAGGGATTCTCACTACATGACTGATGTCATTACCGACGACTTCGACGACTTCGACGAATCGATCACCGAAGTCTCTGCCGTCATCGACAACGGTGCATTCGGCACGCGGACCATCCGCTTCGAGACCGGACGCCTGGCTCTGCAGGCCGCAGGCTCGGTCGTCGCATACCTCGACGAGGGGACGATGATCCTCTCGACCACCACCGCGTCGAAGTCGCCGAAAGAGCACTTCGACTTCTTCCCGCTCACCGTCGACGTCGAAGAGCGCATGTACGCCGCCGGTCGCATCCCGGGATCGTTCTTCCGTCGCGAAGGTCGGCCGTCTACCGACGCCATCCTGACTTGCCGCCTCATCGACCGTCCGTTGCGTCCGTCGTTCGTCAGCGGACTCCGCAACGAGATCCAGGTCGTCGAGACCGTTCTGTCGCTCGATCCCAAGGATATATACGACGTGGTCGCGATCAACGCGGCATCGGCGTCGACCCAGATCTCCGGGCTGCCATTTTCCGGCCCCGTCGGCGGCGTCCGCGTCGCACTCATCCCGACCCTCGCCGGTGAAGGCGAAGGCCGCGAGGAGAACAAGGCGGGCCAGTGGGTCGCGTTCCCGACCGTCGAACAGCTCGAAGGCGCCGTGTTCGACATGGTCGTCGCGGGCCGCATCGTCTCGGGTGAGGGCTCCGACGCCGACGTCGCCATCATGATGGTCGAGGCGGAGGCAACCGAGAACGTGCTCGACCGCATCGCCGGTGGCGCACAGGCTCCGAGCGAGGCGATTGTCGCCGAGGGACTCGAAGCAGCCAAGCCGTTCATCGCTCAGCTCTGTGAGGCGCAGAAGCAGCTCGCTGCTGCCGCCGCCAAGGAGACCCGCGAGTTCCCGCTGTTCCCGGCCTACGCCGACGACGTGTACGACGCTGTCGCCGAGTTCGCCACCGCACGCCTGAGCGATGCTCTCGCGATCGCGGGCAAGCAGGAGCGCGACGACGCGACCGACGCACTCAAGGGCGACGTCCTGGAAGCGTTGGGCGAGAAGTTCGAAGGCCGCGAAGGCCAGATCGGCGCAGCCTACCGCTCGCTGACCAAGAAGCTCGTCCGCCAGCGCATCCTCACCGACCACTTCCGCATCGACGGTCGCGGCATCACCGACATCCGCGCGCTCTCCGCGGAGATCGGCGTGATCCCGCGCGCACACGGCAGTGCACTGTTCGAGCGCGGCGAGACCCAGATCATGGGCGTCACCACGCTGGACATGGTCAAGATGGCGCAGACGATCGACTCGCTCGGACCCGAGACGAGCAAGCGGTACATGCACCACTACAACTTCCCGCCGTACTCGACCGGTGAGACCGGCCGCGTCGGCTCGCCCAAGCGTCGCGAGATCGGCCACGGTGCGCTCGCCGAGCGTGCGCTCGTGCCGGTTCTGCCGAGCGTCGAAGAGTTTCCGTACGCGATCCGCCAGGTGTCCGAGGCCCTCGGATCCAACGGTTCGACGTCCATGGGTTCGGTGTGTGCATCGACCATGTCGCTGCTCAACGCGGGCGTTCCCTTGAAGGCTCCGGTCGCAGGCATCGCGATGGGACTCGTCTCCGACGAGGTCACCATCGACGGCAAGACCGAGACCCGCTACGTCGCCCTCACCGACATCCTCGGTGCCGAGGACGCGTTCGGCGATATGGACTTCAAGGTCGCAGGCACCAAGGACTTCGTGACCGCGCTCCAACTCGACACCAAGCTGGACGGCATCCCATCGCAGGTCCTGGCCGGTGCGCTGAGCCAGGCGAAGCAGGCCCGTCTGACCATCCTGGACGTTCTGGCCGAGGCCATCGACGAGCCGGACGAGATGAGCCCCTTCGCCCCGCGGATCACGACGATCAAGATCCCGCTGGACAAGATCGGCGAACTGATCGGCCCCAAGGGGAAGACGATCAACGGCATCACCGAGGACACCGGTGCCAACATCTCGATCGAGGACGACGGCACCGTGTTCATCGGCGCCGCCGACGGTCTGTCCGCTCAGGCGGCGATCGACAAGGTCAACGCGATCGCGAACCCACAGCTGCCGAAGGTCGGGGAGCGCTTCCTCGGAACCGTCGTCAAGACGCCGGCGTTCGGCGCGTTCGTCTCGTTGCTCCCGGGCCGGGACGGGCTGATCCACATCAGCAAGCTGGGTAACGGAAAGCGCATCGGCAAGGTCGAAGACGTCGTCAAGGTCGGCGACAAGCTTCAGGTCGAGATCGCCGACATCGATGAGCGCGGCAAGATCAGCCTCATCCTCGTCAGCGACGAGGGTGACGCGGTGAAGATCGAGGAGCAGGCCGACGCCTGATCTGATTTGACCCGATCTCGCCTCCGGCCCGCGATGCCCTTTCGGCATCGCGGGCCGGAGGCGTCTTTCACGGGGAACCGATGGGTAGTGTCAGCACTACCGTGAACACTCGACGCCGCACCACTGAGATCGTCGAGTCGGCTCAATAGCGTTGAACACATGACAATAGATGAGATGACAGCGACCAGATCTCCGTGGCGTGGACTCGGACGGTCGCCGCTGCGCTATTTGGCGTCGTCCGAGCCCTGGCGGGGGATTGCGTACACCCTCACGACTCTGGTCCTCGGGTGCCTGATGTTCCTGGCGTACGTGGTCATCGTGCTCCTGCCGTTCGCACCAGCGTGGTCGAACTTGCTTGGGAAGATCGACCGGCAGCGGATCAGGCTCCTCGGCGTCCCTGCGATCGTCGACCCGCACACCCCGGTCGACGGAAACCTTCCGACCCGGATGGGGGTCCGTCTCGGCGAGCCGTCCACATGGCGCGAAGTCGTCTACTCGCTGTTCCTCGCGATCTACGGACCACTGGTCGGGATCGGCCTGTCGATCGTCGCAGTCGCCGTCGGCGTCTTCGCCTTCGCACCGGCGATCGCACAGCAGGGCGAGGTGATCAATCTGTGGAATTGGACGGTCGACTCGGTCGGCGAGTCCTGGTGGATGGTTCCGATATCGCTCCCGCTCATCGTCATCGGTCTCTATTTGAGCGGTGTCGCGGCGGCGATCGCCGCGTCGATCGCGATGTGGCTGCTCGGCCCTCGTGAAGAGGAGCTCGCCGCGCAGGTCGAGGCACTGGAGTCCTCGCGCGGTGTCCTCGTCGGATCCTTCGAAGCCGAACGCCAGCGGATCGAGCGCGATCTGCACGACGGTCCGCAACAGGACCTCGTCGGCGCCGCGATGCAGCTCGGCGAGCTCGCGCAGACCAGCGGTGATCCTACGGTGCGCACCGAAGTGGAGGCGGCCCACGCCCGAGTCGAACGCGCCCTGTCGGGCCTGCGCGAGACTGTACGCGGCGTGCACCCCAAGGTCCTCGATGACTTCGGCCTCGAGGCGGCGTGCGCCGAACTCGGCGACCCGATCGATGTGCGGGTGATCCCCAGCGCTGGATGGGCTCCGGGCCGTCGGCTTCCCGTGCCGTTCGAGCGGGCGATGTACTACACGGCAAGCGAATCTGTGACCAACGCCGTGAAGCACGGACGGGCGTCGACTGTGACGATCGAACTGTCCGATGTGCTCGACGTGGTCACTATGGTCGTGACCGACGACGGGGTCGGCGGCGCCGACCCGGCCCGCGGAAGCGGGCTTGCCGGGCTCGTCGAACGTGCTCATGCGCTCGGCGCGACGCTGACCGTCACCAGCCCGCGGGGTGGCCCCACCGTGCTTCGGTGGACCGGTCACATCAGGCAGTAGTCGATCGGGAAGACTCGAACAGGTGGGAGTGCGCATCGTTCTGGCCGAGGACTCGGTTCTGCTGGCCGAAGGCCTGGTGAGGATCCTCGAACGTGCCGGTCATGAAGTCATCGCGACCGTGCGTGACGCCGCTGCGCTGCGCAGGATCGACCTGACCGGAGTCGACCTCGTGGTCACCGATGTCCGGATGCCGCCGGGCGACGGCGACGACGGGCTACGCGCAGCCCTCGACCTCCGACGAGACCGGCCCGCATTGCCAGTCCTCGTGCTGTCCCAGTACGTGGCGGCCGCGTACGCGCGTCGGCTGCTGTCATCCGAGCGGGGCGGAGCCGTCGGCTATCTCCTCAAAGAGCGGGTCGGCCGCGTCGACGACTTCCTGCGAGCGGTAGAGACCGTCGTGTCCGGTGGCGTCGTGGTCGACCCCGAGGTGATCTCGAAGATGTTCGGGTCCGTGGTCATCGAACGACTCACGCCGCGCGAACGCGAAGTCCTCGCGCTCATGGCGCGCGGCGACAGCAATTCGGAGGTCGCTGCCGAACTGGTCATCTCCGACGCGGCTGTCGCGAAGCACGTGTCCAACATCTTCACCAAACTGGACCTGCCGCCCGAGACGGAGAACCGTCGGGTGCGGGCGATCCTGATGTATCTCGCGCAGGCCTGACCGCCGGTCAGGCGATCTTGATACGGCCCGTCGAACCGTTGATCTCGCGTAGCCTGCCCGACGTCGATTTCACGTCGCCGAAGTAGCGGATGCGGTAATCGCCCGGGCTCGCGTTCCGCGGAACGCGCCAGGTGACGGTGACCTTCGACGCCGACGGACTGCCGCCCGGCCGGACCCACGTCATCTCGGTTGATTCGTGGTCGTCGGAGTAGACGGTCTCCCACCCGGTACCGGTGAATCTCTCGACCGCGAAGTAGCGGCGCGATCCACGACGGACCCGGTTGCTCGGATATGAGCCGCAGAAGCTCGCCGAGACTGTCGATCCCGTCGTCGCCGACGTCGGAACCTTCGAGACGACCTGTCCGAACCGGCGGCCGGGCATCGGAGTATCGGCGGGCTGCGCACCCAACAGGTCAGGCTGCAGATCGGCGCGATCGGCAGGCGGCGTGCCCGCTGAGTGCTTCGCACCGCGTCTCATCGCGCGAGCGAGGTGGTCCATCTCCTGCATGTACGCGCAGAGCGTCCACCGGCCGAACAACGTCTCGCCGCCCTCGTACTGCTGCGACACGTACTCTTCGGGCGTCACGACGTACTGGCAGTAGCCGTTTGAATATCCCTGCAGCAGAACGTTCTCCAGCGGAACGCCCATCGCGTCAGCGACGATCCGCCGCACGCGCAGACCGGCGACGATCGTGGACTCCGTGGGCAGCGCCGCCAGAACGAGGTCGCCGATCCGCATCAATTGAACGGGAAGTCGCTGCTCGATCCACGAGCGCGGCGGCAGGATGCCGAGCGGGAACAGGATGGCCTTCGGCGACTGATTGTCGACGATCCACGGATCGGGGGTCGGCGTGCTTCCCGCACCGAGTGCCATCGCGAGTTCGTTCCGCACCCCCTCGTTCAGAAACCCGAGTTGGCTCCGGGTGTTCTCCTCCTGGCTCGTCGCGGCGGCGGCTGCACCCATCATGGCGGGGGAGGTGCGGGCCGACTTGCCGTGCGGCGTGTAATGGCCGTTGATGTGGACGTTCGCCATGTCGACATAGCGTGTGGCCGAATCGACGCCGCCTGCGGTCATCGGCCGCGCGGCCGCGAGCGCCGACTGCCCGGCGCGGTCCTGGCGTCGTCCGATGATGATCCGGTTGCTGCGATGATCGCCCGTCGGCCCGCCCGGATGCATTTTCCGGACCCACAGGTTCGGCGTCATGTCGCCTGCATTGGTCTGTGCGTGCGCACTCACGATATTCGAGTCGCGTTGCTCGCCGAGGTACGCCGCGTACCCCTTGTTGTCCGGGCCGATCAGATAGTTCGCGTCGGTCAGTGACGTGCCGTGCGTGGCGAACCAGGTGATCTCGCCTATCGTGGTGCCGCCCTGCCGGAGTCGGATCGCGGTGACCTGGGGGTCGATGTGCGACGGGAAGTGCTTACGGTCCGGTTCCGGATTGAGCTTGAACGCGTCGTGCGAGCGGTTGGCGCTAGCGTTGTGCAGTTCGGAGTGGCCCAGCTCGACGGTCCCAGGTCCGAGTGAGGAGTGTGCCTGTTCGACGGCGTCGAGGAGTCCATCGATCTCGGCCTGGAAGGAGTTGTGCCGGTGGCCTTTCGCCGCCAGGATGTACGCGTAATCCCATGAGGTGCCGCCGCACGAGTTGTGGTTATGGGTGGCATTGATGTTGACGTTGTGCACGTTGTAGAGGTCGCCGTGCCGTTTGCGGAGTTCGGCGAGCAACGTGTTGTGGTGCGAGGTGAACACACACGCGATGTCGGCTGTGATGAACAGGACTCGCTGACCGGTCGCGGCGTCGGCGACGATATAGGCGCGCGCCCACGTACGTTGCAGCAGGCCGGTCGCCACCTGGTCGAGATCGGAATAGCCCATCATGCCCTGGCCGGCGATCGCGCCGGTCATGTCGCCCTTGCCTGCGCCGACCAGATATCCGGATGCGGCGTGCGCCTGCCCGGCGGAGCCGGCGGCGGTGGCTCCGAGCCCGATCGAGGCAGCGGTCGCGGCCGCGCCGACAGCGGTCGCCTGTAGGAAGGTGCGGCGTGGGACGTCAGGCATCGGGCTCCTTGAATGACACAGGTTCTCATAGATGGACGTTGTGACTCTAACCTCACCTGATCGATCGATCAATACTTGTCGGAGGTCGGTAACGATGATCGTGTCCCGCGCCGCCGCGGCCTGCCTTCTAGACTGGGAGGCGATCAGCGACGAAAGGCTTACAAGTCATGAGTGACGCCATCGCAACGGGCGTGTTGGGCAGCAACGGCAAGGTCGGTAAGGCGATCGTCGAAGGAGTGGAGTCCGGCGACGGCGTCGAGTTCACGGTCGGCGTCGACAAAGGTGATTCCCTCCAGCGTTTCGTCGACTCCGCGACCAGTGTGGTCGTCGACTTCACGCATCCCGACGTCGTTATGGACAACCTGAAGTTCCTGATCGACAACGGGATCAACGCTGTCGTCGGCACCACCGGTTTCACGCAGGAGCGCTTGGACACCGTCCGCGGCTGGCTGGGCGACGACCCGCGCAGCGGCGTGCTCATTGCACCCAACTTCGCGATCGGCGCGGTCCTGTCGATGCACTTCGCGCAGCAGGCGGCACGGTTCTTCGACTCGGTCGAGGTCGTCGAACTGCACCATCCTCACAAAGCCGACGCACCGTCCGGTACGGCGGGGCGAACGGCACAGTTGATCGCTGCGGCCCGCGGCGAGGCCGGGCTCGGCGCGTCGCCCGACGCAACGTCGACCGGACTCGAGGGTGCTCGCGGGGCAGACGTCGACGGTGTGCGCGTGCACTCGGTTCGGCTAGCCGGGCTCGTCGCGCACCAGGAAGTCCTGTTCGGCACGCAGGGCGAGACGCTGACGATCCGCCACGACTCGATGGACCGCAACTCGTTCGTACCGGGTGTCCTGCTCGGGGTCCGCGAGATCGGCTCGCGGCCGGGGCTGACGGTCGGTCTCGAACATTTGATGGATCTGTGACGCGTGGCCTCATCTCGTAAGCACGACGCTCGGCCGATCGTCGCGGTGATCGCGTTCCTGGTGATCGCGATGTGCGTCTACTTCGTCATCCTCGGCCGGATGGCGTACCGACTGATCGAGCACGGGACCGGCGTCTCGATCGGGCTCGGCATCGGTATATTCATCCTCCCGCTGCTGGGCGTATGGATGATCGTCTCGACGCTTCGCTCGGGGATCGAGCATCAGCGGATGGCCGCGGACGTCGCTGATCTGGGGCGTGAACTCGATGTCGACGATCTTCCGCGTCGACCGTCGGGGCGCATCGAGCGCGACGTCGCCGACGACCTGTTCGCCCAAGTGAAACAGGAGTGGGAGGCCGATCCGAGCGACTGGGTCCGCACCTATCGGATCGCCCGCGCGTACGACTACGCAGGTGACCGTTCCCGGGCCCGGGAGATGATGAAACGGGCATCGGGTCAGTACCGCGAGGCGAAGGGCTGAGATGTCCGCGCACGAAACGATGCTGAGCGAGGGCGAAGCCCTCTGGGCGTCGGTGCTCGACCGAGTCGACGACGACCATCTCACGGCGGCGAGCGGATGCCCGGGATGGACGAACCGGGACCTCATCAACCATGTGATCGGCGGCGGGCACCGCTACTCGATGCTGCTCGACGGGGCGGCCGCTGACGACACGGCCTTCACGCGGGACGTCGACTACGTCGCCGACGGTGCGGTCTCCGAGTTCTGGCGGTCGGAGGAACTGCTGCGCGCGTCGGCCGCGACGGCAGATCTGAGCGCCGACGTCGACCATCGGGTACGTCGTCGGCCCGGGCGCGACCTCGTTCCGATGCGGACGATGGAGCTGACGTTGCACACGCTCGACCTGTGCACGGGCATCGGCGTCGAGTGGACGCCGTCCGCCGCTCTCGCCGAGTACCTGTTGACCGACGCCGCGTCGATCATCGAGGACATCCGTGGTGCGGGAGCGTTCGCTCCGGCCACCGAGCCGGCGTCGCACGCGCCGGTGGACCGGCTCCTCGCCTTCGCCGGCCGAGACGCTCGCTGAACCGGAGTGCGTCCCGCTAGAGCGGAGTGACGGTGACCGACGTCGTGACCACGTCGTCGACGATGAACCACAGGGCGATGCCGTCCTCGTAGTCGGTGGTCGCGATGGTCGCGGCGGTGCGCGGGGTGATCGGCCGCAGATACTCGACGACAGCGCGATGGGGCGCAGCGGACAGGCCCGGTCGACCCTCGAGCACGGCGTGGACCGCGTGCCAGTAGGCGACGTTGTTCATGTGCCCGAGCGCATCGAAGTCGGTGGTGCGCAACGCGAACGTCGAGTAATCGATGTCGGCGTCCGGGACTTGGTCGGGAGACGCCGGATTCATCGACTTCCATTTGAGGCGGGTCTCGGTGACGTCGGTGTTCCAATCCTCGATCGACTCGTCGTCGATCCGGGACGGTGTGCCGTCGCGCGTCACGTTGATGCAGAAACTCGACGTCTCGACGAGACCGGTCGGACGATCGGCGTCAGCGAATCCGGTCGCAGTCGGGATCCCGGTCAGTCGTTGCCGCATGCCGACCCACCGGGACGACGTGGCCTCGCACCACCGCTCGATGTGCACATCGCCGGGCCAGGTGATCGGTTCGAGCACGTCGATGACGTTGCGGCGCACGATCCAGAAGGGGTTCGTCTGACCCCAGTCCGACTCATCGATCATATCCATCGCGATGTTCTGGAGCAGGCGCGCCAGCGCATCGTGCCGGACGCTCATGTCGGGTGCCACGTCCTCCATGCGGAGTCGGTAGGTGCGCTCATAGGTGCGCGCATGCGGTGGCCGGGCGGCGAGCGTGCTGGTGTGCGTCATCGGTGTCCCCTCGATTGCATGTCGAGTCGATCGTGCCACGTGGCGTCCGACCGCACGCGAGTGCCCGCGGTCACCCGTCTCGGAGACCCCGGATCTGCCACCATGGATCCCATGGCTCGTCTGCTGATCGTCCACCACACGCCGTCGCCGCACTGCCAGGCCATGTTCGAGGCGGTGCTGAGCGGTGCGACCGACCCGGAGATCGAGGGCGTCCAGGTGGTGCGTCGCGCAGCGCTGTCGGTGACGGCGACCGACTTCCTCGACGCGGACGGCTACCTGTTGGGCTCTCCGGTGAACCTCGGCTACATCTCCGGTGCGTTGAAGCACGCGTTCGACGGCAGCTACTACCAGATCCTCGACTCGACCAGGGCGCGGCCGTTCGGGATGTACCTGCACGGCAACGAAGGCGCGGAGGGGGCGGTGACCGCCGTCGACCGGATCACCGCCGGACTCGAGTGGACCAAGGCCGCCGAGTACGTGATCGCGTCGAACAGGCCGACGAAAGATGACCTGGAGGCGTGCTGGGAACTCGGTGCGACGGTCGCCGCGGGGCTGATGGGCTGAGGAGAGCCCGATCAGATCCGGTACACGCGGCGGGCGTTGTCGGAGAACACTGCGGGTAGCGCGGCGTGGCCGTGGGCGTCGTCGACAGCCGCGGCAACCATCTGAACGGTGTCGTCGAACGTCAGGATCGGGGCGTCGATCGGCATGTTGGACCCGTAGATCAGGCGGTCGACGCCGAACACCGCCGCAGTCGCTCTCAGGATCGGGTGCCACTGCTCGGCGAGCTCAGCCCGGCTCGTCGGCCCCGAATGACCGAGGACCGGCATCCCGTACCCGGACAGCTTCGCGACGACGTTCGGTTCGGCGGCCACCGCGGCGATCGCGTCGAGCCAGCGATCGCGCATGGCGGACCGCTCGGCGCTCGACCTTCCCGTGTGCCTGCCCCGCGGACCCACGACGCCGGGTTCGGTACCCAGATGGTTCACGACGACCGTCGTGTCCGGATACTCGCGGGCGAGGGTCGCGACGTCGGGTAGCTGGTGGGCGTACACCCAAGCGTCGAAGGTGAGGCCGTGCTCGGCGATCGCGGCGAACCCGGATAAGAAGTCCTTGTCCGCGTACAGATTCGGCACGTCCGTCCAGGACTTGACACCCGGGTCGGGGTGCACCGGCGCGGAGCATCGGATACCGACCAGGTTCGATGTCGACGCGACGTGCGCGTCCAGGATCGCCCTGCCGTCGCGCCACCGGGGATCGAAGTGTCCGACGATCCCGCCGAGCGTCAGATCGTCCGGGAAATCGAGTCCGTTGATCCATGCGGACTCGTCGGCGGCGCCGAATCCGTCCGCCTGCCAGGAGGCCTCGATGTGGACGACGGTGCCCACGCGGCAGTCGTCGCTGCGCACGAACGCGGCGTAATCGTCGGGGAGGAAGGGCTGAGCGACCCATCTCGGCGACCCGACGAACTCGCGGTTCGCACGGGGCACGATGAAGCCGAACGCCTTCTCGAGTAGTCGCGGAGCGACGGAGTACAGCCGGGCCGGGCCGGACGCCTCGCGCGGCGTGGTCAACGGGTCCCAGAGGTGCATGTGGGCGTCGACGATGTCGCCGAGTCGATATCTCATCGGTTCACCCTAGGCCGCTGCGGGCGATGACCTCGGTACACTCGGCCAGGTGAGCACGTCCATCCCCACCCCGTACGAAGACCTGCTGCGCCTGGTCATGGAGACCGGCACGCCGAAGGCGGACCGCACCGGCACCGGGACGCGGAGCGTGTTCGGTCATCAGATGCGGTTCGACCTGTCGATGGGCTTCCCGCTCGTCACCACCAAGAAGGTGCACCTCAAGTCGATCGTCTACGAACTGCTGTGGTTCCTGCGCGGCGATTCGAATGTGACCTGGCTTCAGGACCACGGAGTCACGATCTGGAACGAATGGGCCGCGGACGACGGCGAGCTCGGTCCCGTCTACGGCGTGCAGTGGCGCAACTGGCCGACGCCGTCAGGCGAGCACATCGACCAGATCTCGGTGGCTCTCGAGACGTTGACCGCCAACCCCGACTCGAGGCGGAACATCGTCTCAGCGTGGAACGTCGGTGAGATTCCGCAGATGGCGTTGCCGCCCTGCCACGCGTTCTTCCAGTTCTATGTGGCCGACGGCAAACTCAGCTGCCAGCTGTATCAGCGCAGCGCCGACCTGTTCCTCGGCGTCCCGTTCAACATCGCGTCGTACGCGCTCCTCACACACATGATGGCGCAGCAGGCGGGCCTCGAGGTCGGCGACTTCGTGTGGACCGGCGGCGACTGCCACATCTACGACAACCACCTGGACCAGGTCCGCGAGCAGCTCTCGCGCGACCCGTACCCGTACCCGACGCTCGAATTGCGTAAGGCGGCGTCGATCTTCGAGTACGAGTACGACGACGTGCAGGTGGTCGGATACACCTCGCATCCCGCGATCAAAGCACCCGTCGCCGTCTGAGACCGGAGGACACATGACCGTCTCGCTCGTGTGGGCGCAGGACCTCGCAGGCGCCATCGGCAAGGCCAACACGATTCCGTGGCGCGTCCCCGAGGACATGGCGCGTTTCAAGGAGTTGACGGGAACCGGTGCCGTCGTGATGGGCCGAAAGACGTGGGAGTCGCTGCCACCCAAGTTTCGACCGCTCCCGGGCCGACGGAACGTCGTCGTGACGCGCAACGTCGCGTTCGATACTCCGGGCGCCGAGACCGTCAGCGGACTCACCGAAGCGCTCGAATTGACCGGCGGGGTCGCCTCGGTCATGGGCGGCGGCGAGATCTACACGGCGGCAATGGAGTTCGCGTCCGAACTGCGGATAACCGAAATCGATGTGCTGGTCGAAGGTGCGGATGCGTTCGCCCCGGAGATCGACGCCGACGTGTGGACGGTCGCGGCACGAGGCGAATGGGAGACGTCGCGAACAGGCACCAGGTACCGGTTCGTCGACTACGTGCGGACAGATCGATGAACTCCCTGATAGCAGGCGGGACGCCCTGATGGCAGACCTGTCGATCGGGCAGGCCCGCAGAATCGCCTTGGCCGCACAGGGTTTCGCGGACCCTGCTCCCGGCGGAGCGCCCACTCGCCGACACTTCCGCCGGGTTCTCGCGCGCACGAGGCTGCTTCAGATGGATTCGGTCAACATCCTGGCCCGAGCGCACTACCTACCTGCCTTCAGCCGACTCGGCGCGTACGACGACGCCTTGCTCGATGCGGCAGCCTGGCGTGACACCGCCAGAGCGCCGCGCCTACTCGCTGAGTACTGGGCTCACGAGGCCGCGCTGATTCCCGTCGGCGACTGGCCGCTCTTCGGATGGCGGATGGACGATTACCGCGGCGGCCGGTACCGGTACACACGAGAGGTGCTGGCACGCAACAGATCCCTCGCCGCCGATGTTCGCGACGTGATCGTCGGGCGTGGTGCGTCGACTCCGCGGGACGTCGAGGAGGTGCTCGGGATCGAACGCGCGCCGGGGGAGAAGGGCTCGTGGTGGACGCGTGGTGAAGTGAAGCACGTGTGCGAGGCGCTCTTCGCCTCTGGCGACCTCTCGGCCACGCGTAACGCCAACTTCGTCCGCCACTACGACCTCGCCGAACGAATCGTCGGCGAACAGGTGAACGTCACGGTGCCGCGGGTCGACGCCCACCGCGAACTCGTCGCTCGCGCGGCCGCGGCGCACGGCGTCGGGACCGTCGCCGACCTGGCCGATTACTACCGGTTGAAGACCGCCGATGTGAAGGCGGTGCTTCCGGACCTGCTCGATGCCGACGTCGTACGCGAGGTGTCGGTCGACGGCTGGACCGAACGGGCGTACCTGCACCAGGACACGCGGATCCCGCGGTCGGTGCGCCGATCGACGCTGCTGTCGCCGTTCGATCCGCTGGTCTTCTTCCGGCCACGCACCCAGCGACTGTTCGAGTTTCACTATCGCATCGAGATCTACGTACCAGAACACAAACGGATCCACGGCTACTACGTGCTGCCGTACCTGATGGATGAGCAGATCGCAGCACGAGTCGATCTGAAGGCAGATCGCGCGAGCGGCGTCCTGCACGTCCTGTCGGCTCACATCGAACCCGGCGTCGACCGGGGCGTGGTCGCCGAGTCGCTGGCCGCAGATCTGCGGACGACGGCGATGTGGCGGGGACTCGACGAGGTCCTGATCCACCCGCGCGGCGAACTGTCAGGGGCGTTGTCGGCGGTGTGCTGAGACCGAGCGCAGTCGTCAGCGCTGCGACTAGGGTGATCGAGGTGAGGATTCGCGACGCGCGACGCGACGACGTACCTGCGACGCAGCGGATCGAGGTAGCGGCAGGACGGTTGTTCGCGGATCTGGACATGGACCTGGTCGCCGCAGACGAGCCGCTGCCCATTCAGGCCCTGGCGGAGTACGTCGACGACGGACGCTGTTGGGTGGCAGTCGATTCCGACGACCAGCCGATCGGATACCTCATCGCTGAGATGGTCGACGGCTCAGCACACGTCGAGCAGGTGTCCGTCGACCCCGAGTACGCCGGGCGACGTGTGGGCGCCGTACTGATCGAACGCGCCGCGGAGTGGGGCAGAGCAAGACACGCGCCGACCCTCACACTGACGACCTACGTTGACGTCGGGTGGAACGGTCCGTACTACGAGCGGCTCGGGTTCGAGTACCTCGCCGAATCAGACGAGACGCCCGGTCTGAGGTCCAAACGTGCGCACGAGAGGTCGCTGGGACTGGATCGATGGCCCAGGGCGTGCATGGTGCGTGTTCTGCACACGCGCTCTAGTGTCTAAGTATGAGCACATTCGCGCGGGTCGCCCGAGTAGTCAACACCGCCGTCACACCGTTGCTGTCAGCGCCGCTCATCGGCCCGCTGCTCGGCAAGTCGATGACGGAGATCAGTTACACCGGCCGCAAGAGCGGTAAGCGGTTCACCCTGCCCGTGGCGTTTCGGCGGCAGGCAGACGGAACGATCCTCGTCGGTGTGGCGGCAGCGTCCCAGAAGACGTGGTGGCGAAACTTTCAACCAGGTCCGACTCCGATCACGATCAGAATCGACGGTGTCGAGCGTAGCGGGACCGGGGTCGCGAAGGTCGGCCAGAAGGGGACTTCGGTCGTCGTCACCCTCGACGACGTGTGACACGGAGAACTCGCTCGATACACTCGCGCCATGACCACAGCCCTCCTTCGAGACGTCACCCTCCGCGACGGCTTGCAGCTGACAGGCAAGACCCTCGACGTAGCAACCCGCGTCGACCTCGCTCGCACACTTCTCGGCGCGGGCATACCGGAACTGGAGATCGGGTCGATGGCCCGCCCGGATCTCGTCCCGCCGATGGCGGGAACACTCGACATCGTCGCTGCTCTCACACCCGCTGAACTGGACCGCTGTTGGGTCTGGGTTGCGACTCCCCGTCACGTCGAGAAGGCCGTCGCGGCGGGAGTGAAGAACGTCCAGTACTGCTTCTCCGCGTCGGACGCACACAATAAGGCGAATATCGGTCGTCTCACGGAGGACTCGGTGGCTGCGATGCCGGCAGCCGTCGACATCGTGCAGGAGGCGGGCGGGCGCATCCAGTTGTGCATCGCGACCAGCTTCACCTGCCCGTTCGACGGCGCCGTCGATCCTGATCGGGTCCGCGGGATCGTCGCCGATCCCCGGACGGCGGGTGCCGACGACGTCGTCCTCGCCGACACACTAGGCCAGGCGCATCCCGGTCAGGTTCGGGACTTGTTCTCGACCGCGCCCGCACGCGACCGCCGACTCGTCTTCCACGGTCACGACACCTGGGGGATGGGCGTGGCGAACGCGCTCGCCGCGATCGACGGCGGCGCCCGGGTCGTCGACGGTGCGCTGGCCGGCCTCGGCGGCTGTCCGTTCGCGCCCGGTGCGAGCGGGAACACCGCGTCCGAAGACCTGCTGTTCGCGACGCGGCCTTACTATCTCACTCCGCGGGTGCTCGCCGATCTGGTGCGCGCAGGAGAGACGCTGCTCGAGGAACTCGGTGAGGCGTCCCGGTCGAAGGCGGCGCAGGGCGCGCGGTCGGAGGCGAAGGCGTTCGACTGGGTCATCGGCTGACCGCAGTGGGTTGACCGCAGTGGGTTGACCGCAGTGGGTTGACCGCAGTGGGTTGACCGCCGGTCTCCACCAGTATGCTTCGCGGCATGTCTCATGGAGTGACCCGCGACGGTAAGTCCTACAAACTCGTCATGTTCGACCTCGACGACACTCTGGCCCCGTCGAAGACCTCGATGAGCGATGAGATGGTCGGCCTGTTCCGCGAGTTGCTGGCCACCTCGATGGCGTGCATCATCTCCGGCGGTCAGTACGGACAGTTCCAGACCCAGGTCCTCGATCGGCTCGGCGACTTTCCGCACAAGGGCAACCTGCACCTGATGCCCACCAACGGAACTCGCTACATCCGCTGGTCGGGAAGCGAGTGGGAGACCGTGTACGCCGAGGACCTGTCGCCTCGACAGAAGGACGAGGCGTTACGCGTCGTCGAGGAGGGTGCCCGCACGCTCGGGCTGTGGGAATCGCAGACGTGGGGACCGATCCTCGAGGACCGCGGCAGCCAGGTGACGTTCTCGGCGTTGGGGCAGTCCGCTCCGGTCGATGCCAAGGCCGCGTGGGATCCCGACGGACGGAAGAAGGAGGCGCTGCGCGCCTATGCCGCCGAGCGTCTGCCGGAACTGGAAGTTCGCAGCGGGGGATCGACGTCGGTCGATATCACCGCGAAAGGGATCGACAAGGCGTTCGGCGCCCGACGGCTCATGGACATCCTCGACCTCGACACCGCGGACATCCTGTTCTTCGGTGACCGCCTCGACGAGGGCGGCAACGACCGCCCGGTCGCGGAACTCGGCATCGACTCGGTGCACGTGCACGGCTGGGAGGACACCTACCGCTCGCTCGGCGCGGTCGTTCGCGACTGACCGGGCCGAGCGTGCGGTAATCCGTATCAGTCCAGCAGGCTCGCCCGCAGCGACGTGATGTCGCGGTCGGTGAGCTTCAGACCGTCAGTGATGTATCCGTCCATCGAGCCGTACTTCTTCTCCGCCGCCGCGAACGATGTGCTGAGCCAACCGATGTTGACCCCGTTCAGCGGGTCCTGCGAGTCGGCGTGGCGGAAGTGGTTCGACGCGAGGTAGTCGGCGTCGATCGTCGACCGGCCGACACCGAGGATCGTCAACAGTACGGCGGCGGTCCACCCGGTGCGATCCTTGCCCGCCGAGCAGTGGAACAGTGTCGTCCCGCCGTCGGCGGCGGTGTCTTCGATCGCGACGACCGCCGCACGGATCTGCGCGCGGGCGTTCGCGTCGGTGACGAACGCGCGGTACGCCTGATCGAGATCGACGAGTGCGACCGGTGAGACCTTGCCCAGTACATCGGCGTCGACGGTCTTGACACCCGCGAGTGGCTTGTCGGGCTGGACTCGCTTCTCGAGGTCCGTCCGTAGGTCGACGACGGTCTTCACCCCGCGCTCGTCCAGCTTCGTCACGTCAGCGGCACTGAGCTTCGCCAGGCTGTCGCTGCGCAGCACTCGATCGTTGACAGTGCGGCCGTCGGCCCCGACGTAGCCGGCGAGCGTGCGAGTGTTCTGCGTCCCGGTCAGGCCGATTTCGCGATCGGGCGCGGTCGGCGAGGTCGACGCCGTCGCAGTGGCACTCGGTGCGGCGTGCGCCACGGCTGGCACCGCGGCCGGAGACACGAGAAGCGCACCGGATAGCGCGATCATCGCCAGACGAGTGCGGGTGGGACGGCTGTGGGCGGAACGGATACCGGCGGTATGGGAATTCATGACGACCATGATGCTCCGTGACCGGGCTGGGCGCTCGCCGAGACGCGTTAGACGTGGCAGTCGGACCCGACCGAATCGTGGCGGACACGCCAGGGGAGAATCAGGGGACCACATTCTGCGAGAGGAGTCCGGGTGTCCGAGCTGGTGCCGTTGAAAGTGCAACTCGTGGCGGCGACCCAGTTCAGCCCGCCGACCGACATCGATTGGAGCACTGACGCCGACGGGAGTGAGGCGCTCATCGAGTTCGCGGGCCGCGCCTGTTATGAGAGTTGGGACAAGCCGAATCCGCGTACCGCCACCAACGCGGGATATCTGCGCCACGTCCTCGAGGTGGGGCACACCTCGCTGTTCGAGCATGCAACCGTCACCTTCTACATCACCGGGATCTCCCGGTCGTGCACTCACGAACTGATCCGGCATCGTCACTTCTCGTATTCACAGCTGTCCCAGCGGTTCGTTCCCGAACACGACTCCAATGTCGTTGCGCCGCCCGCGATCCGCGGCGACGCCCGCCTGGAGGAACTGTTCGTCAAGGCGACCGACTCCTCTCGCGAGGCCTATACCGAGCTGCTCGCGGAACTGGAGACCAAGTTCGAAGACGTGCCGAATGCGATTCTGCGGCGTAAGCAGGCACGTCAAGCCGCCCGCTCCGTCCTGCCGAATGCGACGGAGACTCGGATCGTCGTCACCGGCAATTATCGGGCGTGGCGACACTTCATCGGGATGCGTGCCACCGAGCACGCGGACGTCGAGATCCGGCAGCTGGCCGTCGAATGCCTCCGACGGCTGGTCGAAATCGCACCGACCGCGTTCGGAGACTTCGAGATCGGCGAACTTGCCGACGGATCGCACGTCGCGACATCGCCATTCGTTTTTGAGGGCTGACACCGGACCGACGCCGCGGAACCGGTAGCCTGAGCGGCATGGATTCGGCTGACGCTGGGCGCGTGGAACACCCGTTCGGAACTGTATCGGTGGCAATGGTGACCCCCTTCACCGCGGAGGGAAAGGTCGACTACGACAAGGCCGCCGAGCTCGCCGACCACCTCGTCACGGGCGGGTGCGACGGTCTCGTCGTTTCCGGGACCACGGGCGAATCGCCCACCACGACGGTTCCGGAGAAAAACGAACTCCTCACCGTGGTGCTCGACGCCGTCGGCGACCGCGCTCGTATCGTTCAGGGCGCGGGTAGCTATGACACCGCCGAGACCGTCCGACGCGCCCACGACTCCGCAGAACTCGGCGCACACGGTCTGCTGATCGTCACGCCGTACTACAGCAAGCCGCCGCAGGCAGGCGTGTATGCGCATTTCAAGGCAGTCGCCGAGGCGACCGACCTGCCGGTGATGCTGTACGACATCCCCGGCCGCGCCGTCGTCCCGATCGCGACCGAGACCATCGTGCGCCTGGCTGAACTGCCGACGGTTCGCGCCGTCAAGGACGCCAAGGGCGACCTGCACGCGGCGTCGAAGATCATGGCTGCCACCGATCTCGAGTTCCTGTCCGGCGAAGACGCACTCAACCTGCCGTGGCTCTCGGTCGGTGCGTCGGGCTTCGTCAGCGTCATCGGACATCTCGTCCCCGGGCGTTTGCGCGATCTGCGGGACGCCGTCGCGGCGGGTGATCTCGCACAAGCACGTCGTCTCTCTGAGTCGATGGCTCCGCTCGTCGACGCCATGGGCCGACTCGGTGGGGTCAGCATGGTCAAGGCGGGACTTCGCATCGCCGGGATCGACGTCGGAGATCCGAGGCTTCCACAGGTCCCAGCGGACGGACCGCAGATCGAAGCGCTCATCGCCGATCTGCGCGCAGCGGAGGTGATCGCCTGATGTCCGCATCGCAGCGTCGTCGTCGCGCAGGCCGTCCGGCAGGCCCGCCCGCAGAGAACCAAGCCGTCGAGAAGAACCCGGCCGCGGGGAAACCCACCGAACCCGAGCGCGTTGAGACCAAACCAGCCGAGAACGCCGGCGCAGCCACGAACGAAGCCGGTGCGCCTGGTGACGGGAACGGTGGGCACAAGAACGCGAATAAGAACGCATCCAAGAGTGGGAGCAGGAACACGAACCGGAACAAGAACGCTCCGAAGAAGAAGGCGGGCAAGTCCGCAGTCGCAGAGGCCACCGGAATCGGAGTGACGGGAGACATCATCGATCGGCTGGGCCGCCCGCCCGCGCTTCCGAAGAGCGGACTGCGTGTGGTCGCGCTCGGCGGCATCGGCGAGATCGGTCGCAACATGACGGTCTTCGAGTACGAGGGCAAGCTGCTCATCGTCGACTGCGGCGTTCTCTTCCCCGAGGACCAGCAGCCCGGCGTCGACCTGATCCTGCCGGACTTCGGTTACATCGAGGATCGGATGGAGGACGTCGAAGCAGTCGTCCTCACACACGGTCACGAGGACCACATCGGTGCGGTCCCGTTCCTGCTGAAGCTGCGCGCCGACATCCCCGTCGTCGGCTCACGGTTCACCCTTGCCCTGGTCGCTGCGAAGTGCCGTGAGCACCGACTGCGTCCCACGCTGGTTCAGGTGGTCGAAGGGGATCGACTGTCGTACGGCGGATTCGACTGCGAGTTCTTCGCCGTCAACCACTCCATTCCGGATGCGGTCGCCGTCGCGATCCGCACCGGCGCGGGTACGGTGCTGCACACCGGCGACATCAAGCTCGACCAGTTGCCGCTCGATAATCGACTCACCGACCTGGCGGGCTTCTCGCGTCTGGGGGACGAGGGGGTCGACCTGTTCCTCGTCGACTCGACGAACGCCGAGGTGCCAGGATTCGTCACGCCCGAGCGAGACATCGGTGGTGTCTTGGACACCGTCATCGGCAAGGCGCGTCAGCGCGTCATCGTCGCGTCGTTCGCGAGCCACGTACACCGCATCCAACAGATCGTCGACGTCGCACATCGGCACGGACGACGAGTCACCTTCGTCGGTCGTTCGATGGTCCGCAACATGGAGATCGCACAGGATCTCGGCTACCTGTCGGTGCCTGAGGGCGTCGTCGTCGACATGGATACCGCGGCGACTCTGCCCGACCATCGCCTCGTCCTGATCTCCACCGGATCGCAGGGTGAACCGTTGTCGGCCCTGTCGCGGATGGCACGCGGCGAGCACCGCCAGATCAACGTTCGTGCCAACGACCTCGTCGTGCTCGCGTCGTCGTTGATCCCGGGTAACGAGAACTCGGTGTTCGCGGTCGTGAACGGATTGGCCAAGCGTGGGGCGACGGTCGTCACCCAGGCCAGTGCCAAGGTGCACGTCTCCGGCCACGCATCGGCGGGCGAACTGCTCTATCTGTACAACGCGGTGCGTCCGTCCAACGCGATGCCCGTGCACGGCGAGTGGCGACACCTGCGCGCGAACGCTGCGCTGGCCGAGGCGACCGGCGTTCCGTCGGATCGAATCGTCCTCGCCGAGGACGGTGTGGTCGTCGACCTCGTCGACGGCCGGGCCCAGATCACCGGTCGGGTGCCTGTCGGTCACGTGTACGTGGACGGACTGTCCGTCGGCGACGTCGGCGAGTCGACGCTGTCGGACCGACTGGTGCTCGGCGAGGGCGGGTTCATCGCGATCACCGTCGCTGTCGACACTGCGACCGGTCGCGCGGTCAGCGAGCCGACGGTCAGCGGCCGCGGGTTCTCCGACGACCCCTCGGCGTTGTCCGAGGCCGCCGTGGTCGTCGACAAGGTCCTCACCGAACTCGCGAACGAGGGCGTCACCGAGACTCACCGGATCGCTCAGGGCATCCGCCGCGCCGTCGGTCGCTGGGTGGCCGGCAAGTACCGTCGGCGCCCGATGATCGTGCCGAACGTCATCGCTGTGGGCGAGGACGACTGATGTCTCTGGCGAGGGACGAGCGGGCGGCGCTCGTGGAGTCCATGCGATCGTCGGGCCCGGACGTTTCGACGATGTGTGAAGGCTGGACCGCTCGTGACCTCGCCGTGCACCTGATACTCCGGGAGCGGCGCCCTGACGCGATGATCGGCATGTTCGTGCCGCTGCTGGCCGGACACACGAGGTCGGTTGAGCGGGAGTACCGGGGCATGCAGTGGTCCCGCCTGCTCGAATTGGTCGGGAACGGGCCGCCGTGGTACTCCCCGTTCCGACTGCTCGACTCGGTGCTCAATCTCGCGGAGATGTTCGTGCACCACGAGGACCTGTTGCGTGGGGGAGCGGACCGCGACGGACCGTTCCTCCCGCGCAAGCTGTCGCCGCAATTGCAGAAGGCACTCGAACGTCCGCTGACGGTGGTGGCCCGAGCAACGCTGCGGTCGTCGCCCGTTCGCGTCACCCTTGGCTCCGTCGACGGTCGGGAACTGCTGACGGTCGGTCGCGGCGATGCGGTCACCGTCACCGGAACCGCCGGTGAACTCCTTCTCTGGGCCTTCGGTCGTGCACCGGTCGACGTGAAGATCACCGGTCCGGCCGCCGCGGTCGCAGCGTTGGCAGGCGCCGAACGCTCGGTCTGAGGCCCTCGGATCCGGCCGCCAGTATAGGCGCGCACAACTGCCCGGACACCCGCAGAACGTCACGAATTCGACACGACCGCACCCGAAGGGGTGTTGCGAGTGTGACTGTTGTGATTGATGGGCACTAGGGTAGTGGCCATGGCTTCAGAAGCAACCACGCGTCGTCGTGCGGCTGCCGGTTCCTCACGCGGCGGCGACGCCGGCGCGCGCAGATCCGGCGACCGGGCGAGCACGAGCCGGAAGCCCGCAGCTAGCGGGCAGGCGGGCAAGCGCCCGCCTGCCAACTCCCCGGCCAAGCGGCGGAGCCCGGCACAGGGCGGCGGCCGACGAGCATCGTCGGGGAGACCTGCGCCTCGGAGCGCGAATCGTTCACAGGACATGCATCGCCCGTCAGCGGTCGCCACGGCCGGTCACGGTGTCGCATCGGCATGGACGATGCTCGCCCGCGGACTCGGCAGCCTGGCGCGTATCGGGGCGCACCGAGACGACGAGCCGTCACCGCGCCGCGACGGCGCAGCGTTTGGGCTGGTACTGGTCGGCGTGCTCATCGCCGCTGGGGTCTGGTTCCACGCGCTCGGTCCGGTCGGTGCGTTCATCGACGCGCTGGTGCGCGCGGCCGTCGGCTCTCTGGCCGTGATCGCACCGGTCGCGTTCGTCGCGTGGGCGCTCGGCCTGATGCGACTGGCCCCTAACCCGGACCGTCGGGTCCGCAACATCGGCGGCGCTGTGCTTCTCGCGATCGCTGTGCTCGGCATGACACATCTCATCCAAGGTGCACCCACCGACTACGACGGTCGGGCACATGGCGGTGGGTTCGCCGGGTACGCGGTGGGCGGCCCGCTCACCGACGCGGTCACCGTCTGGCTGTCCGTGCCGGTTTACCTGCTGTGTGCCGCGTTCGGTGCGCTCGCACTCAGCGGCCGCACCCTCGGCGAGGTCGTCGCGGGGGCCGCGGACTACCTCGGCCTCGGTCGCGACTACGACTACGACCCGTACGACGATGACCTCTACGACGAGGATCTGTACGGCGAGGATCTGTACGGCGACGAGGACGACTTCGATGAGGACGTGGACGACGACTCCTACGACGACGAAGGAGCGGCCCAGCCCGTCGACGAGCCGCCGTTCGACGTCGACGGCGATTACGGCGACCCGTACGACAACTACCCGCCTGACGAGCGCCGCCGACCGCAGCAGCGTCGCCGAAGCGCGGACCGCTCGGCCGCCTCGGATCGGTCTCGCGGTGCCCGTGCGGCTGCGCACGACCGTGCCACCCGGACTTCACCGTCCGCGGTGCCGGGTCGACGCACCGCGGGCCAGGATCGTGACGCCCACATGGCCGACATGATGACCGAGCCGATCGTTCCGGACATGGAGGTCACCGAGCCGATCGGTCCACTCGCGCCGGAACCGGTACCGGCGCCGCGTCGCGCGCCGCGTCGCGCCGCAGCGTCGGCCGATGCACCTGCCGAGCCCGCCGCAATGCTGCGGGCCGACGACGACTACCAACTGCCTCCGCCGGAGCTGTTGATCGCGGGCGACCCACCCAAGATGGGCAGCGCCGCGAACGACGACATGATCGACCGGATCCAGTCCGTGCTCGACCAGTTCAAGATCGACGCCGCCGTCACCGGATACACCCGCGGTCCGACGGTCACCCGGTACGAGGTCGAGCTCGGCCCTGCGGTCAAAGTAGAGAAGATCACGCAGCTTCAGCGCAACATCTCGTACGCCGTGGCCACCGATAACGTGCGTCTCCTCGCGCCGATCCCCGGAAAGTCGGCAGTGGGCATCGAGGTGCCGAACACCGATCGTGAGATGGTCCGGCTCGCGGACGTCCTCGAATCCCCGAAGATCGGCCTCGACCAGCATCCGTTGATGATCGGTCTCGGCAAGGACATCGAAGGCGACTTCGTCGGCGCGAATCTCTCCAAGATGCCGCACCTGCTCGTCGCAGGCTCCACGGGTTCGGGTAAGTCGAGCTTCGTCAACTCGATGCTGGTGTCCATCCTGTCGCGCGCCAAACCCGACGATGTACGGATGATCCTCATCGACCCGAAGATGGTCGAGTTGACGCCGTACGAAGGCGTGCCGCACCTGATCACGCCGATCATCACCGAGCCGAAGAAGGCTGCGGCGGCGCTTGCCTGGCTGGTGGAGGAGATGGAGCAGCGCTACCAGGACATGAAGGCATCTCGTGTCCGGCACATCAACGACTTCAACTCGAAAGTCCGTTCCGGAGAGATCACGACTCCGCTCGGCTCCGAGCGCGAGTACAAGCCGTATCCGTACATCGTCGCGATCGTGGACGAGTTGGCAGACCTGATGATGACGGCTCCCCGCGACGTCGAAGACGCGATCGTGCGCATCACGCAGAAGGCACGTGCCGCCGGAATCCACCTGGTCCTCGCTACGCAGCGTCCGTCGGTCGACGTCGTGACCGGACTCATCAAGACCAACGTCCCGTCGAGACTCGCCTTTGCGACGAGTTCGCTCACCGACTCGCGAGTGATCCTGGACCAGCCCGGAGCCGAGAAGCTCATCGGCATGGGTGACGGCCTGTTCCTGCCGATGGGCGCCAACAAGCCGATCCGCATGCAGGGCGCGTTCATCACGGACGACGAGATCTCGGCCGTCGTCGACTTCACCAAGGAACAGTCCGAGCCCGAGTACACCGAAGGCGTCACCGCGGCGAAGGCCGCCGATAAGAAGGACATCGACTCCGACATCGGCAACGATCTCGACGATCTGCTGCAGGCCGTTGAACTCGTCGTGTCCAGCCAGTTCGGGTCGACGTCCATGCTCCAGCGCAAGCTTCGCGTCGGTTTCGCCAAGGCCGGCCGCCTCATGGACCTGATGGAGACGCGCGGCGTCGTAGGACCGAGCGAGGGGTCAAAGGCGCGCGACGTCCTGGTGAAGCCCGAGGACCTTGCGGGCGTGATCGCGTCGATCACCGGTGGCGGCGATGACGAACCGTCCGTAAACTGACAGACGATCAATGAGGGGAGTATCCCCGACTCGATGACGACTCCGTCAGTACGGACGACGCCAACGATCCGCCGATCGGATCCGAGGCCGACCTCCCGGGGCGTCGCCGCAGGTGGAGCACACCGCGGTGGGAGAGACCTCTGGCATCGCACAGGTACTAGTGCACGCTGGAGGAATTCATGAATGTCTCGTTGACCGCCTGGATCATCACCGGGGCGGTGATCCTCGGGCTGTTCGTCTTCGACTTCTTCGCCCATGTCAAGACCCCGCACGAACCGACTCTCCGCGAATCGGGATTCTGGTCGGCTGTCTACATCGCGATCGCCGTGCTGTTCGGCGGGTTCGTGTGGTGGCAGTGGGGCTCGACCTACGGCGGCGAGTACTTCGCCGGCTACGTCACCGAGAAGGCGCTCTCGGTCGACAACCTGTTCGTCTTCGTGGTCATCATGGCCAAGTTCGCGGTACCGCGGATCTACCAGCAGAAGGTGCTGCTGCTCGGCATTGTGATGGCGTTGGTGATGCGCGCTGGCTTCATCGCCGTCGGGGCGGCGGCCATCGACGCCTACAGCTGGGTGTTCTACCTGTTCGGGCTGTTCCTCCTCGTCACCGCTGTGAAGCTGCTGCGCGAGAGTGACGAACCCGTCGTGCACGAGCAGGAACGCGAGGGACGGATGGAGCGCCTCGTCAAGAAGGTCTTCCGGGCGTCGGACTCGTACGACGGCGACAAGCTGATCACCCGGGTCGACGGGCGTGCGATGATCACTCCGCTGCTGCTGGTGCTCATCGTCATCGGCTTCACCGACGTACTGTTCGCGCTCGACTCGATCCCGGCGATCTACGGGCTCACCGAGCAGCCCTACCTGGTGTTCACCGCCAACGCCTTCGCGCTGATGGGTCTGCGACAGCTGTACTTCCTCCTGGGCGGAATGCTCGACCGCCTCATCTACCTCTCGTATGGGCTCTCGCTGATCCTGGCGTTCATCGGGGTGAAACTCGTACTGCATGCGCTGCACGAGAATACCCTCGGCTTCGTCAACGGCGGCGAACCGGTCGCGGTCCCGGAGATCTCGACCGGACTGTCACTGGGCGTCATCGGCGGCACCTTGGTGGTGACCACGGTGGCGAGCCTGGTGGCCTCGAAGAGACGGCAGGAGAACTGAGCACGTCGGTCTACGGACCGGTCAGAACGGTCCGTAGACCTGTTTCCATTCGCGGACGGTAACGGTCTCGATCGCGTCGGCCGCCGCGAAGGGGTCAGGCGCGAGGAGAGCACGCGCGGCTGTCTCGTCGCCCGCGACCACCATCAGGGCCGCCCCGGAACCGTCGGTGAACGGTCCGACGAACAGCAGGTCACCGGACTCGTGCAGTGCACCGAGGAACTCCCGGTGGGCCGGTCGGTGTTCGTCGCGAACTGTGGCCGCGCCCTCGGCATAGGTGTATTCGACGGAGAACATGGGCATCGGCTGGTCCTGTCTGCGAGTGAGTCCGGATTCAGAGGTGGGCGAGCATTCGCGTGTTGCCGAGCGTGTTCGGCTTTACGAAGCTCAGGTCGAGGAACTCGGCGACGCCCGTGTCGTATGAGCGCGTCATCTCCTCGTAGACCGGCTTGGTGACCGGCGTTCCGTCGATCTCGACGAAACCATGCCGCGAGAAGAAGCCTGTCTCGAAGGTGAGGACGAAGACACGCTCGAGTCCGAGGTCGCGGGCCACGTCCATCAGGCGACCGACAACCCGATGACCGATGCCGCGGCCCGAATAGGCCGTGTCGACGGCGACGGTGCGGACCTCGCCGAGATCGGACCACAGGACATGGAGGGCACCGCACCCGACGACGAGATCGTCGATCTCGGCCACCCAGAACTCGGGAATCGACTCGTACAGTGTGACCAGGTTCTTCGCGAGGAGGATCTTGCCCGCGTAGATGTCGATGAGCTCCTTGATCCGCGGCACATCAGAGGTCTTGGCTCGTCGCACCACGATCGTCGACGGTTCGTCGGAACGCGGTGTGGGCGAAGACATGGACATGGCAGTCAACAATAGTCGCAGACAGCTGCAGTCCCCGCGCAGGTCGCGACACAGCGTGCCGATAGGCTTACCACCGTGAGTGAACCCGAACCCCGCGCAGCGGCCGGTCATGCGGCTCCGCCGGTGGTCAACCTCGCGAACGCACTGACCATGTTCCGCATCGTCCTGGTGCCGGTTTTCGTGGTCGCGTTGTTCATCGACGACGGCCGGTCGGACCTGTGGCGGGTGATCGCTTTCGTGGTCTTCGCGGTCGCAGCGATCACCGATCAGATCGACGGCCGAATCGCTCGTGGCTGGAATCTGGTCACCGATTTCGGCAAGATGGCCGACCCGATTGCCGACAAAGCGCTCATCGGCGCCGCCCTCCTCGGTCTGTCGATCCTCGGCGACTTGGCGTGGTGGGTGACCGTCGTGATCCTCGTTCGGGAGATCGGCGTGACGCTCCTACGGTTCTGGGTCATCCGTCACGGCGTGATCCCGGCCAGCCGGGGCGGCAAGCTCAAGACACTGCTGCAGTGCATCGGAATAGGCATGTTCGTACTGCCGTTGAACGGGGTATTGCACGTCGTGGGCTGGGTGTTCATGATTGCGGCGGTCATCGCGACCGTGCTAACCGGACTCGACTACATCTGGCAGGCCATGAGCCTGCGACGCACGGCCCATGCGGCGGCGACCGATGCGAAATTCCGCTAGGGTCGTCGTCACAGGCTTATGAGATCGTAGACAATCGAGATCTAAGGCGACTGGGAACTACGGCGACTGGGAACTAGGGCGACTGGGAATTAGGGTTTACTCGAATGACTACAGTGACCCGACTGCGGGAAGGACACACGTGACACTGTTGTTGCGCGAAGCGATCGGCGATCAGCTGCGGCGGGTCCGAACCGATCAGGGCCGAACACTGCGCGAGGTGTCGACGGATGCGCGCGTGTCTCTCGGCTACCTGTCGGAAGTCGAGCGGGGACAGAAGGAGGCGTCGAGCGAATTGCTCGCGTCGATCTGTGTCGCCCTCGAGGTCGAGATCGGCGACGTGCTGCGCGACGTCGCAGGCGTGATGACGCCGGTGTCGATGGTCTCGCCGTCTGACGGCGTCGTCGAAGTCATCGCATCGCAGGCCGACGGTGCGGCCGCCCTCGCTGCGGCGTGACCAGCGCCACGCCCGCCCGAGCATCGAACACGAGAAGTTGAGGACAAGGTTATGGCGAACCCGTTTGTGAAGGCATGGCGCTACTTGATGGCGCTGGGTAACGCGAAGATCGACGAGCACGCCGATCCCAAGGTGCAGATCCAGCAGGCGATCGAGGAGTCCCAGCGCCAGCACCAGGCGCTCTCACAGCAGGCCGCTGCGGTCATCGGCAACCAGCGCCAGCTCGAGATGCGGCTGAACCGTCAGCTCGAAGAGATCGAGAAACTCCAGGGCAACACCCGTCAGGCGCTCTCGCTCGCCGACCAGGCTTCGGCCGCAGGCGACGCGGCGAAGACCACCGAGTACACCAACGCAGCAGAAGCCTTCGCAGCGCAGCTGGTCACCGCCGAGCAGAATGTCGAAGATCTCAAGGTGCTGCACGATCAGTCGCTGACGGCAGCAGCAAGCGCCAAGCAGGCGGTTGAGCGCAACGCGATGCAACTGCAGCAGAAGCTGTCGGAGCGGTCCAAGCTGCTCAGCCAGCTCGAGCAGGCGAAGATGCAGGAGCAGGTCAGCTCCTCCCTCAACAACATGAGTGAGCTCACCGCACCCGGCAACACGCCGAACCTCGACCAGGTGCGCGACAAGATCGAACGTCGCTACGCCACCGCGCTCGGTTCGGCCGAACTCGCCAAGGGGTCGGTGTCTGGTCGGATGGCCGAAGTCGAGGCCGCAGGCGTCCAGATGGCCGGGCACGCCCGTCTCGAGCAGATCCGTGCGAGCATGGGTGGCTCGTTGAGCGCAGGCCAGCAGCCTGCCGCCGGGCAGACGGCCGCCGGTCAGCCCGCACCGTCGATCGACACGGAGAAGCACTGACGATCGCCATCGTGGCCGGCTCCGATGCAGGCCACGCGTTTCCGGCACTAGGGTTGGCGGCGCAGTTCGCCGCCGCCGGCGAGGAAGTGATCGTCTACACCGGAAGCCGGTGGCTTGGCGAAGGTGAGCGTTGCGGCGCGACGGTCCGTGAGCTTCCTGGGCTCGCAGCCCTGCCGGGGGAGGACGACGGCGATGCGGGAGCCAAACTCAGCGCCCGCGCCGCGCGGATGGCCCTCGCGCTCGAACCGGAGTTGGCGACGGCAGGCGTCGAACTCGTCGTCAGTGACGTGATCACCAGAGCGGGCGGCTGGGCGGCCGAGTTGCTCGGCGTCCCGTGGATCGAACTCTCGCCTCACCCGCTGTACGAACCCTCGCGCGGGCTTCCGCCGATCGGTGCGGGCATGGCGGTCGGTGTCGGTGCGCGCGGCCGCCTCCGCGACATCGCTCTGCGTGCGATGACCGCACGGTCCCTTGCGGCCGGCCGGCGCGCCACAGCCGTGGCGCGGCGCGGCATCGCATTGTCTGCCGTGCCCGCGCCCGCTGCGCGTTTCGTGGCGACCTTGCCCGGACTGGAGGTGCACCGGCCCGACTGGCCTGCCCGTACCCACCTGATCGGACCGTTGGCCTACGAACCGACCGACGACAGGTTCGAGCCGCCCGCGGGCGTCGGCCCGCTCGTCGTTGTCGCACCGTCGACTGCTCAGACCGGCGAAGGCGAGATGGGCGCCGCGGCCATCGGCGGCCTCGTGGCCCTGTCGCGGAGCCGCGACGTGCGCGTGGTGTACTCGGCGCTGACACCCCCACCGCGCGGCGTAGAGACGCCCAGCGCGTTCGTGGCAGGCACTGCACGTCAAGACGAGGTGTTGCGCCATGCAGCCGTCGTGGTCTGCGGTGCGGGGCACGGCATGCTCGCCAAGGCACTGGGGGCGGGCGTTCCGGTCGTGACGGTGCCCGGTGGTGGCGACCAGTGGGAACTGGCGAATCGCGTCGAACGCAGCGGTTGCGGTGTCTTGGTCCGGCCCGCCGACGCCGATGCGGTCGCCGACGCGGTGGCTCGCGTGCTCGACGACGATTCGTTCGCCGTAGCCGCGCGACGCGTCGCCGCGACGCGGGTCGCGACCGTCGACCCCGTGCGCATCGCCCACCGAATACTCGAGAAGGGAGACTCATTCCGTGCGACTGACGGAATTCACTGAACTGATCGGCATCGAATTCGGTCGTCTCCGCGCCGACGCTCTGCTCGTCGATCTGGTCCTCCCCGAACTCGGAGGGCGGACTGGAGCGCAGGCGATCGACGAGGGGGTCGATCCACGCCAGGTGTGGCGGGCGTTGTGCAAAGAGTTCGATGTCCCTCCCGAACGGTGGTGAAACCCCAGCCCGCGCGGTTCCGCACCGTGATCTGCGGGCGTGTCGCTTGCCATCGAACATCTGTTCGTTAGACTGAAACGGAACCGAACAGCCGCCCGGTGCGTCCGACCTAGTATGAGCACCAAGAGCAGTACGACCCCGAAGAGCATCACCGGCACATCAAGCACGACGGCGGCCGATCGGAGCGGCGAGACGAAATTGTCAGAGGTCGAATCTACGGTGATCTCATCATCACCCGAAGCGGACCCGACCCCCGACATTCCGCCCGGCCAGACCACGGACACGTCCGACCAGAACGAGGAGACCACGATGGCACCCGTCACCGATCGACAGAAGGCGCTCGACCTCGCGCTCGCGCAGATCGACAAAAACTTCGGCAAGGGCTCGGTCATGCGACTGGGCGAAGACACCCGGCCACCGATGGAAGTCATTCCGACAGGTTCGGTCGCGCTGGACCTCGCGCTCGGCATCGGCGGTCTGCCGCGCGGTCGGATCGTCGAAGTGTACGGTCCGGAGTCCTCCGGTAAGACGACCGTCGCGCTGCACGCGGTCGCCAACGCGCAGGCCCAGGGCGGAATCGCGGCTTTCATCGATGCCGAACACGCACTGGACCCCGATTACGCCGCCAAGCTCGGGGTCGACGTCGACGCGCTCCTCGTATCGCAGCCGGACACCGGTGAGCAGGCGCTGGAGATCGCCGACATGCTGATTCGGTCCGGCGCACTGGACATCCTCGTCGTCGACTCGGTCGCTGCGCTCGTGCCCAAGGCGGAGATCGAAGGAGAGATGGGCGACAGCCACGTCGGCCTTCAGGCCCGTCTGATGAGTCAGGCGCTGCGCAAGATGACGTCAGGGCTGAACAACTCGAATACCACAGCCGTCTTCATCAACCAGTTGCGCGAGAAGATCGGCGTGATGTTTGGCTCGCCCGAGACCACCACTGGCGGTAAAGCGCTGAAGTTCTACTCGTCGGTCCGTTTGGACGTCCGCCGCATCGAGACCCTGAAGGACGGCACCGACGCGGTCGGCAACCGAACTCGCGTCAAGGTCGTCAAGAATAAGGTCGCTCCGCCGTTCAAGCAGGCCGAGTTCGACATCCTGTACGGCCACGGCATCAGCCGTGAAGGCTCGCTGATCGATCTCGGTGTCGCCGAGGGCTTCATCCGCAAGTCCGGATCGTGGTTCACCTATGAAGGCGATCAGCTCGGTCAGGGCAAGGAGAAGGCGCGGACCTTCCTCATGGAGAACCCGGACATCGCGAACGAGATCGAGACCAAGATCAAAGACAAGCTCGGCATCGGACGCCGCCCGGAGGTCGACGCCGAGGCCGTCGCACCCGAGCCCGTCGACTTCTGACAGCGATCATGGGGGAGGACCAACCTCGCGAATCTCGGTCCATCGGCTCGGGCCCGTCCGCCTGGGACGCCGCATTGCGGCTCCTCGGCGCACGGGCCCGCAGTCGTCACGAGATGCACGATCGTCTCGTCGCACGCGGATTCACCGACGACGAGGTGACGTCGACCTTGACCCGGCTCGACGAGTACCAGCTCATCGACGACACCGAGTTCGCTCACGAATGGGTACGTTCCCGGCACGCTCACTCGGCGCGCGGACGCCATGCTCTGCGACGTGAGCTGAAGGCCAAGGGCGTGGCCGACGACATAGTCGTCGACGCGCTAGGGACCATCGATCCCGACGCCGAACGTGAGATCGCCTACGCGCTCGCCGACAAGAAGCTGACGTTCGACGCCGACGAGCTCGCGGACCCCGCGATTCGGGCCAAAGCCTTCCGGCGGCTGGCCGGGGCGCTCGGTCGACGCGGGTACCCGCCGGAGATGATCACGTCCGTGGTGAAAGACGTGATCACCGCGAGGCGGGCGTGAGCGGACCGGTCACTCCGTGTCGGCGAGTTCGACGGCCTGGGTCGCCGCGGACTTGCGTTTACCAGTGCGGATTCGACGTTCGAGTCGATGTGCGAACGATGTCAGCGCGTAGTTGACGATGATCATGATGATCGCGGTGACGATCAGCGCAGGCAGATAGTTGCCGAAGTACGACGCCGTCTTGATACCCGAGCGCACCACCTCGATGTAGCCGATGGCGTACCCCAGAGCGCTGTCTTTGAGGGCGATCACCATCTGTGAGACGAGCGCGGGAAGCATCGCGGTCACGGCCTGCGGCAACAGGATCATCCGCATCATCTGTGACTTGCGCATGCCGATCGACTTCGCAGCCTCGGACTGTCCGTTCGGCAGCGAGGCGATGCCCGCGCGGAGGATCTCCGCGATCACCGAGCCGTTGTAGAACGTCAGCCCGAAGACGACGGCGGCGAAAGCCAACTCCGACGACGGGACGATCGCGTACTTGGCGAAGAAGTAGTACGCGAAGTAGATGAGGATGAGGACCGGGATGGCGCGGAAGACTTCGACGAGTGCGCCGGAGATGCCGCGTACCCACCTGTGCTCCGAGAGCCGTCCGACACCGAGGACGGCGCCGATGATCAAGGCGAACACGATAGAGAGCGCGGCGGCCTTCAGCGTGCCCCACAGCCCCGGGAGGATCCAGGTGGTCCACGTCCCGCCCTCGGTGACGAACGGACTCCACTTCTCGCTGGTGAGCTGTCCGTTGTCGTTCAAGATGAGGACGACATAGACGACGATGGCGATCAGGATCGCGAGAAAGATGACCGTCGTGATGCGGTTGCGCAGCCGTGCCTTCGGTCCGGGCGCATCGTAAAGGACTGTCGACTGTGTCATCGTCGGACCACCCATCGCTTAGACGCCCAGCCGAAGAGTGCGCCCTCGGCGAGCGTGATGATCATGAATCCGACGGCGATGATGGCGAAGATCGCGAGGATCTGACTGCCGTGGCTCTCGAGTTCGGTCTTCATCAGCAACGACGCCTCGGCGACGCCGATGATCGACGCGATCGTCGTGTTCTTGGTGAGGGCGATCAGCACTGAACCCATCGGAGCGATCACCGCGCGCATGGCCTGCGGAAGGACGACCAAGCCGAGGATCTGCGGGAACGACATGCCGATAGACCGTGCAGCCTCCGCCTGACCGATCGGAACGGTATTGATGCCGGAGCGGAGCGTCTCGCAGACGAAGGTCGCGGTGTAGAGGATGAAGGCCAGGACGGCGAGCCGGAAGTTGTTGTGCTCGATGAAGGTCGCATTCTCCGCGGCCAAGGTCAAGCCCAGGTTCTGGTAGAGGCCGATCGAGCAGAACAGCACGATCAACGTGAGCGGAGTGTTGCGGACGACGTTGACGTAGACGGTCGCGAAACCCCGCATCACCGGAACCGGGGACACCTTCATCGCGGCGAGCACGGTGCCCCAGATGAGCGCACCGATGGCCGAATAGATCGTGAGCTTGATCGTCACCCAGAACGCGGGCCACAGCGCAGGGCCCATCGAGTCCCAGAGTTCACTCATCAGGAGACTCCTTCACACGGTGTCGACGGAGCGGTGAGGAAGTCGAGGTCACCGACGTCGGGGGCGAACTGGTACTGGGAGTCGGGAGCGTTGGCGCGGTCGAAGAAGCTGTCGATGTCCTTGTCGCCGAGGTTGTCGCGCAACGCCGCCTCCCACGGTGACGGACCGCCGCTTGCCGGGCGGACGAGCATCGCGGAGATCGCCTGGTTCACCGATTGGACGGCGTCCGGGTACTCCTTGGCCATGCCGATTCCGTACCGCTCGGTGGAGAACGGCGCGCCTGCCTTCTTGAGTGCGTCTTCGACGCATGCGCTCTTCAGATAGGTCATCGGGACCAGCTTGAACTCGTCCGGATACCAGCTGGAGTAGCCGGCCAGGATGGTCTCGTCGGTGGTGAGCGCGTCGACTTTGCCGCGGCGCAGGGCTTCCACGCACGAGGAGTACGTGTCGTACTCCTGCAACTGGACGCCGGGCAGCTGAGCCTTCACGTTCTGTGCCGACGTCGAACCGGTGACCGAGCAGAGCTTGCGTCCGTTGTTGAGGTCTTGCAGGGAGTTCAGTGTCTCGTCGTCGTTGCGCACCAGTAAGCCCTGGTAGGTGACGAGATACGGTCCCGCGAAGTCGACCTTCGACGACCGGTCCTCATTGATCGAGTAGGTCGCAGCGATCATGTCGACCTCACCGTTGTTGATGAGTGTCTCGCGCTGGGCCGACGGGGTCTCCCGCCAGGTGATCTCGGGACGGTCCACGCCCATCTCGTCGGCGATGTGGTTCACCACGTACTCCGAGACGTCGGCGTCGAATCCGATGATCGATCCGTCGGGTTGCTGAAGCCCCATGCCCGGCTGGTCGAACTTGGTGCCGAGGATGACCTTGCCGTCACGGATCGAGTCGAGGAGGTTCCGTGGATCGGAACTGCCGCAGGCGGCGAGGGCGGTCGCCAGCATCGCTACGACGGCGACGAGTATCGATGTCCTCCGCATATCAGTGCCCCAAGATCTTCGACAGGAAGTCGCGGGCGCGATCGGACTTCGGGGCGGTGAAGAAGCTCTCCGGATCGGTGTCTTCGACGATTGCGCCGTCGGCCATGAACAGGACACGGTCGGCGGCTTTACGTGCGAAGCCCATCTCGTGGGTGACGACGACCATCGTCATACCCTCCTTGGCGAGCGAGACCATGACGTCGAGCACCTCGGACACCATCTCCGGGTCGAGCGCCGACGTCGGCTCGTCGAAGAGCAGGACCTTCGGGTCCATCGCCAGTGACCGGGCGATCGCGACGCGCTGCTGTTGTCCGCCGGACAACTGTGCTGGGTACTTGTCTTTCTGCTCTTCGACACCGACCCGCGTGAGTAGATCGAGTGCGTGGCTCTCGGCGTCGGTCTTGCTCTGCTTGCGAACCTTGATCGGACCGATCGTGACGTTCTGCACGATGGTCTTGTGGGCGAACAAGTTGAACGACTGGAAGACCATGCCCACATCCGATCGCAGGCGCGCCAGATCGCGGCCCTCGTCGGGCAGGAGCTCACCGTTGATGCGGATCTCACCGCTGTCGATCGGCTCCAGTCGATTGATGGTTCGGCAGAGCGTCGACTTCCCTGAACCCGAAGGCCCGAGGACGACGACGACTTGACCCCTGGGGATCTCGATGTCGATGTCGCGCAGCACATGGAGGTCCCCGAAGTGCTTCTGGACCTTCGTCATCGAGATCATCGGTGTGACGTTCGCGTCGCTCATAGGCTCTTACGGTAGTAGTGGGAGGGGCGACACCACAGCAGGTACGCCAATCCCGGTGTGTTCGGCTCCCCATCGCCACGATTAGAGTCGGCTGTTGGTCCGGCGTAACCTGTGACTCGTGAGTGGTGCAGTGACGAAGTCGTATTCGGTTCGGACGTTCGGATGTCAGATGAACGTCCACGACTCAGAACGCATCTCCGGACTCTTGGAGGACGCCGGGTACGTTTCGGCGCCGGACGGGGACGACGCGGATCTGGTGGTGTTCAACACCTGCGCGGTCCGGGAGAACGCCGACAACAAGTTGTACGGCAACCTGTCGCATCTCGCGCCCGTCAAGTCCGCTCGGCCGGGGATGCAGATCGCGGTCGGCGGATGTCTGGCGCAGAAGGACAAGGACGTGGTCCTGCGCAAGGCGCCCTGGGTGGACGTTGTGTTCGGCACCCACAACATCGGGTCTCTGCCTGCCCTGCTCGATCGCGCGCGCCACAACGAGGAAGCGCAGGTCGAGATCCTCGACTCGTTGGAGACCTTTCCGTCGACACTTCCGGCCCGCCGCGACTCCGCGTACTCCGGATGGGTCTCGGTGTCGGTCGGCTGCAACAACACCTGCACGTTCTGTATCGTCCCGTCGTTGCGCGGCAAAGAGGTCGATCGACGTCCCGGCGACGTCCTGGCCGAGGTTCAGGCCCTCGTCGATCAGGGCGTCCTCGAGGTGACGCTGCTCGGGCAGAACGTCAATGCGTATGGCATGTCGTTCGCCGACCCGGATACGCCACGCGACCGCGGAGCCTTCGCGGAACTGTTGCGGGCGTGCGGTGAGATCGAAGGGCTCGAACGAGTCCGTTTCACCTCGCCCCATCCGGCCGAGTTCACCGACGACGTCATCGAGGCGATGTCACAGACCCCGAACGTGTGCCCGCAGCTGCACATGCCGCTCCAGTCCGGTTCGGACCGCATCCTCAAGGCGATGCGCCGGAGCTACCGCACGAAGAAGTTCCTGGGCATCATCGACCGTGTCCGCGAAGCGATGCCGCACGCGGCGATCACCACCGACATCATCGTCGGTTTCCCCGGGGAGACCGAAGCGGATTTCCAAGCGACGTTGGACGTCGTCGAGAAGGCACGCTTCTCGAGTGCGTTCACCTTCCAGTACTCGGCCCGCCCGGGAACCCCGGCAGCGACGATGGACGACCAGGTCCCACCGGAGATCGTCACCGAGCGCTACCAGCGCCTCATCGCGGTTCAGGAACGGATCTGCCTCGAAGAGAACACACGGCTCATCGGTACCGACGTCGAACTGCTCGTGGCGGCAGGCGAAGGCCGGAAGAACGCCGAGACCGGCCGGATGACTGGTCGTGCGCGGGATGGACGGCTCGTGCACTTCGCGGTCGGCGACCGCACGGACGTGCGCGCGGGCGACATCGTCAGCAGCACGATCACCGAGGCAGCGCCGCATCACCTCATCGCGGACGCGGGGGTCCGTTCGGTGCGCCGGACTCGAGCGGGCGACGCCCACGAAGCCGGCACCACTCCGACGACGGCGCCCGTCGGCGTCGGACTCGGCATGCCAACGATTGGAGCCGCGCCGGCCGTCGAAGCCGCCGCGTCGTGCGGTACAGGAGAATGTTCATGACCACACCGGGTTCGAAGCCGGGCGACCGGGCGGCCGAACGCGAAGCGTTCGGTGCGTTCGAAGACGACCTCCGCAAAGCCGAACGCAAAGTCGCGGGCGAGATCGATCCCGGCGCGCGCGCCGTCGTCGTCGCCGTCTGCGTGCTCGTCGCGCTCGTATCGGTGATCCTGCCGCACGCAGGCGCCGCCAACGGTCTCGACGTCCTGACGATGTCGAGCGACTCGGCCGCCGAACACATCGCGTTGCCGTCGAAGATCTTCCTCTACCTTCTCGTAGTCTTCGGAATCGGCTTCTCCATGCTGGCGCTGGTGACTCGGCGCTGGGTAATCGCCTGGATCTCCCTGTGCGGCAGCGCAGTCGCCTCAGTCGCAGGCGTTCTCGCGATGTGGACGCGGAACACCGTCGGTGTGGACTCGCTGGATATGTCGACGCCGTCGAGTGCAGGCATCGGCCTGATCCTCGGCTGGGTCACCATGATCGTGTTGACGTTCCATTGGGCGCGCGTCGTGTGGGCGCGAACCAGCTATCACCTCGCACTCGAAGACGAGCGCCGGCAGAAGGCCGCGGCCGCCGAGCAACGTGGCCGTTCGCTGCAGAAGGTCGTGCGGGGCCAGGAGGGCGACCAGGAGACGTCGAAGGACATCGGGGTGCCCGACGACAACGAGACGCCAGAAGAGAAGTAGCCGCTACCGATTCCGACGTTACCGGTCCGATGGCCCGATTACCTGTCATTGAGCGCAGATTGGGCGGTCCCCGCCCAATCGCGCCACTGATCGGCCTGTTCGCGGAGCTTCGCGGCGTCCTTGTCTTTGCCCGCTTCGGCGGCCTTCGCGGCCTGCTCCTCTAGTTTGTCGGCTCGTTCGACGAACTGGGCCGCACGCGCTTGAGCCTCCGGATCGGTGCGCGTCCACTCCGAGTCCTCGGCGTCGCGGATCGCCTTCTCCAATGCGCGTACGCGGCCCTCGAGGGAGTGCATCTGGTCGCGGGGTACCTTCCCGATCGCTTCCCATTTCTCGCGGAAGGTGCGGAACTCGCGCCGCGCGGCGTCGAGGTCGGATGCCGGATCGATGGACTTCTCGGCGTCGGCGAGGAGCGCGAGCTTGGCCTCGGCGTTCTCGGCGAACTCGGCGTCACGCTCGGAGTTGACGGCGTTGCGAGCTTGGAAGAAGACGTCCTGGGCGGCTTTGAAGCGTGCCCACAGGGCGTCATCGGTATCGCGCGGCGCACGGCCTGCGGCCTTCCACTCCTGCAGCAGATCCCGGAACTTGCCCGCGGTCGGGCCCCAGTCGGTCGACCCTGACAGAGCTTCGGCCTGCTCGATGAGCTCCTCTTTGCGGGCCCGGGCGCCGGCACGTTCGCGGTCGAGTTCGGCGAAATAGGCGCCCCGGCGCCGGTTGAACGCGTCGCGTGCTTTCGAGAAGCGCTTCCAGAGGGCGTCGTCGGTCTTGCGGTCGACTCCCTTGATGGTCTTCCATTCGTCGAGAATCGCGCGCAGGCGATCGCCACCGGCCTTCCACGAGGTGCCTTCGGCTCCGATTGTCTCGGCTTCGCTCGCCAACTCCTCCTTGCGGGCGACGGCGGCGGCCCGCTGTTCGCTACGTTCGGACCGGACGGCTTCGGCGACGTCGTCTGCGCTGTCGACGATCTTGGACAGTCGCGACGCCAGTTCGTCGACATTCCCGATCACCTGTGCGGTCGGCAGGGCGTCGATCATCTGAGCTGCCGCAGCCTGCGTCTTGCGCGGATCGCCGGAACGCGCCGCAAGACGTTCTTCGAGAATCTCCACTTCGGTGGCCATGTCGGCGAACTTGCGCGCGAAATGCGCCAGCCCCTCGTCCGGGGTGCCTGCCTGCCAGGACCCGATCTCGCGTTCGCCTGCGGCGGTGATCAACCAGACGGTGCCGTCGGCATCGACGCGCCCGTACTCGGACGGGTCTCCCAACTCCACATGGTGGACGGGGACAGCGGGTATCGGACCGGGGCCGGTCGGAGACGGAGTCGGCCGAGACGGAGTGGGTGCGCCGGGCCGGGGGCCAGGTCGCGGACCGGGCTTCGGGCCGGGCTTGGGTCGCTGCTGCGCGGCAAGGTCCGGCTCGGATGCAGGGTTGGAAGCGGGCTCCGTGGAGTGCGGGGGGTTGGTCATCTCGGGTGTCCCTCTGTGTCTCTCGCCGCGCGTCACGGCTGCCGGTCACGTTCGTTCTTCATTCAAGCAGGTCAGACTTGGATACGGGTGAGGCTGCGGCAT
>NZ_JBQEDL010000001.1:101015-202677 GCF_052106715.1 Gordonia sp. (in: high G+C Gram-positive bacteria) | reverse complement strand
CGGGCTGCGAAGAAGCGGGACGTCGAGTCGGTCGGCGAGCGCCGCGGTCCGGGCGCCACCGGTTCCGGCGATTCCCGCCAGTCTCACCCTTGCGAGCGGATCGGCGAAGGCTTCGGCGTAGACGCGACCGAAGGTGCCGCCGACCACCACGATATCGCCGGCGTCGTAGCAGACGTCGAGGAGACCGTCCCACCGTACGGCGGCCGACGATTCTGAGGCCCAGCGCGCGCCGGTCGGCTCACCGGTCGCGGCTAGCGCGGTCGCGGCGGCCACCGCCCCGGAGAGCGCGTAGCTATCGGTCACCCGGATCCGTGCCCGCCGCACCCCGTGCGGCCCATGACTGGTGACCGCGATGACGAAGTACGGCTCGCGGCCCTGCGCGGACCGTCGGTTCGCGTCGGCTGCCGCGGCGTCGCGCACGGCGTCGATCGAATCCTCGCCGGAGATCATCGCGCTGAGCGCCTGCGATGTGGAGGGCGCGTCGATGATGTTGAAGCAGCGCAGCCGGTGTACGCCGATGCGCTCGGCTGCACGTGCGCATTCGGGGTCCAGATGTGCGTGGACCGAGGCGGTGCGCGACGGTGGCACGGGCGGGGCGCCGTCGTCGGCGATCACCTCGCCGGCTGCCCAGATCCGGCCGGGCCAGCCGTCCGGCTGGGTCACACTGTGCGCGTACTCGCTGACGGCCGCTTCGGTGAGCGGTTGGGCGCCGCCGCACAGCACCAACACGTCGGCACCCGGTTCGGCGGTCCGGGAGATCAGACGGGCGATCACGCCCGGTTGCACTCCGGCGCCCAGCAGAACCGGGGCGGGGGAGGCGGCAAGCTCGTCGACCAGGCGCTGGTCGCCACCGGCATCGACATAGGGCACACCCTGCTCGGAGCACAAGCGGGCAAGGGCGCGGGCGTGCAGGTAGGACGGTCCGGCGCACGACAGCACGACATCGGCTCCGCGCAGTTCGTCGGGCCAATCGGTGAGCGGCAGCCGCAGGTCGATGACGGTGACACGTGGTCCGCCGTCGCGGGTGGTCTGAGAGTGCGGCTTCCGGGTGATCAGGACCATCTCGTCCGCGGCTGTGCCGTTGGCGATGAGGGCCTGCGCGGCATGACGTCCCACGGCGCCGCCTGCGCCGAAGATGACGGTCTTCATGGTCGGCTCCTTCCGTCGGCTGTCGCGCGCCGGCCGGTACTAGCGGTGAGTAGGTCCGCGGCGCCGCCCGCGTTGGGGCCGTTCAGACAGGTGAAGTGGTCGCCGGGCACGTCGATCACCGTGAACTCGCCCAGGCAGTGAGTGCGCCAGAACGCCGACATGTCCTCGCCCAGGGTCGGCAGATAGCTCATCGGTCTTTGCTGTCGCAGGAAGGTGGCGGGTGCCAGCAGCGGCGGCTGTCGCCACTGGGCGACCGCGGCCAGGCTGTGCACGAAGATCGCCCGCATGCCGTGCAGCGTCTCCTCGGTGACCCCGTCGTCCGGACTAGCGCGCAGTGCCTGCTGAAGCCGTTCACCGGTCGTCGCGGGCGCCGACTGGAGCGCGTTGAGAAGGTCGGGGGGACCGAACTCGGCGACGATCGACCGGTCGATCACCCGGTGCCCGGCCGCCCGGGCGGCGGTCAGCGTGGCTCCGACCGCGTCGTCGTCGACGACGATGCCGAACTCGGCTGGGTCGCGGCCGAGCACCTTGGCGAAGGCGTAGTCGGTGAGGACGTCGTCATCGATCTCGAAGGGGATGCGGTACGAGCTGATCGCGGTCGTCTCGGCGACCACGTCGTGGGCGTCGAGGACGGCGGCGACACCCGCGGCCAGCAACCCTCCCATGCAGAACCCGACCACATGCGCGGCGGTGAATCCGCGTTCGAGAAGTGCGCGGGCATAGCGTCGCTCGAGCACGTCGAAGAGCTGGGCTGGCGGGAGGTCGAGATAACCGTCGTCCGGCGACCGCTCGATCCCGTACACACCGCCCGCCGCGTCACCCAGTTCCGGAAGCAGCTCGGCATACGGCCCGAGCCCGCCCGAGCCGTCGTGGATGAGCACCATCGGCACGGCGTCCGGCGCGGTGGGGGCGATCAGTTCGGTCAGCTGCACCGGACCGTCCCCGTGATCGCGGCGGCCGGGCCGGGTGATCGGGGCGGCGGGGTCCGCGAGCGGTCCGGCGGCCGGAACCTGTTGTGGGCCAGGTAGTTTCGACGTGTCGGGGGTGTTGGACGCGCCAGGAAGCAGCGCAGCCATGCAGCCGCGAACCGTTGGCTCGGCGACTATCGCCCGGTACACCCGGTCCCACGCCGACGGCTCGGGCCAGTCGAGTTCCCGTCGCAGCCGGCCGACGCAGCGCGCGAGCAACAGCGAATCACCGCCGTGCGCCATGAAGTCGGAGTCGGGGCCGAGGGACTCGGCCGGCGCGTCGAGGACGTCGGCCCAGATCGCGACGACCTGGGCGATCCGGTCGTCGTCCGGCTGTTCCCGGCGATCAGGGCGATCGCGGGGCGTCAGCCAGAAGAAGTGCTGGCCGGCCGTCTCCAGCGGGTGGCCGGCCGGTGGATAGACCGTCGGACGGTGTTCACCCAGAACGTCGAGCCACTGGTCGAGCCGCAGGAACGGCGCGCCGGTCTGCGCGCGGAGGTCCCGGTGATCGGTCAGGCCCTCCTTGAACTCCATCGTCGCCATCAGCGCGGCCGAGGGCGCGGTCGAATCGATGATCGCCAGGGAGCCGCCAGGGGTCAACGCCTCGGTCAGACGGCGGATCGTCGCCGGGATGTCGCTCGCATTGTGCAGAACGTTCGCACACACGATGACGTCGAAACGTCGCCCGAGGGCGGAGGGATCGTCGTCGACGTCGAACAGTTCCGTCGTCAGCTGCGGCCATCGGTCCCGTGCCGCCCGCAGGAAGGCGTGGGAGACGTCGGTGAACAGATAGTCGACGTCGCAGCCGGCCAGGGCGTCGAGGATCGGACGGGTGGTGCCGCCGACGCCGCCGCCGATCTCCAGAACCCGCAGCGGCCGGTCGTGACCGTCGGCGACCGCACGGATCGCAGCAGCGCACAGTCCGTTGAGGTATCGGGCCACCAGGTTGTCGTCGTAGGCGGCACGTGCAACGTCGAAGTCGCCGTCGGGGAACAGCAGAGTCAGGGGATCGACGCTGCCATCGAGCAGTCCGCCGAGAGATCGCAGGCAGTCTTCCACGTAGGCGAGTTGAGCATCGCCGTAGTCGATCTCAGCCGCCCGCCGCCGGATGTGCGCCCACTGCGACAGACTCTCGTCGACCGGCTGCACCGGGCGGGTCAGGCTTGCCCCGCTGCTGCCGATACGGACCAGTCCTGCCTCGGCGAGTTCCTGAATCCATCGGCCCACCAATGCTTCTCGATCGGTGGCGCCGAGTCGTCGCGCCACCTCGTCTACGGTGACGGGTCGGTGCATGCCGGCGCGCTGGAGGTGCCACGCCATGACTTCGCGGACCACCCGTTCGCTGTCGGTGGCCATGTGTGCGGCGGCTGCGCTGCGCGGACTGAGCCGGGTGTGCGCGCTGGCCAGGGCCGTGGCCACCGGGTCGGCCGCCGCGGCGGGCTCTCCGACGGCCGGCCCGGTGTCTTTGCTTGCCGCGGTGGACCGCACGCGCTCGACGAAGTCGGCGAAGGCCGCGTCGAGCACGTCCGGCGCGAAGCCGTCGTCCCGCGAATCCCAGTCCAGCGACACCCCGTTCGGCAGCGGCGTCACCTGCACGTCCAACAGCACCTGCGGAGTGCGGCTGCGTCCGGTTCCTGGTCGCGGGCGCAGCAGTCGGGGCGCCGGGGTACCGGTCGCGGCCACGGTGTAGGTGAAGACCACCGGCATCGCAGTCTGCTCGCGGGCGTCGCCGGCCAGCTGCCGGGCGACGCGCATACCGGAGACCGCCGAGTGTTCGAGCCCGGCGAAGACGTCGTCGCGGACGGCCCTGATCGCGGTGGCCCGGTCACCGCCCGCGGCCAGTTCCACCACCACCGTCGACGTGAAGTCGCCGACGATCCGGTCGGCGTCGGGGACGATCGGGCGGCGGTCGACGCTGGTCATCATGATGGTCGCGCGCGGCGATCCGTATGCGGCGGCGACGTCTGCGAAGTCGGCGAGCAGGACCGCGGCCGGCGTGGCCTCGTAGTGCGCGGCAACGGCGCACAGACCTGCCCATTCGGCGGTGGTCAGGGTGTGCGAGCGGCGGGAATAGCCGGAGCCGTTCGCCGGCGGGAACGAGGCGGTGCCGGCGGTCGTCGCGGCGGGGAAACGCAGGGGCGGCGCGAGCTGCGGCACGCGCCGGTCCCAGTACTCTTCGGCGCGCCGTTCGGCGGCGGCGAACTCCGGTGTTCCCTGGCGTGCCGCGTCGGCGGCCAGATACTGTTGGAAGGTCGCGGCGGGCGGTTCGACCGTCTCGCCGGCCAGGATCCGGTCGAGGTCGTCGACGAGGGTCCGGATGCCGACGTAGTCGGTCACGATGAGGTCCACCGACAGGTGCAGTACCGCACTCTCCGGCCCCAGGACCAGCGCCGCGTCGACCAGCGGACGCTGTTGGGCGGGGTCGTAGACGTGCCGGACCAGCCGGTCGGCGAGCCGATCGTTCGCGGTGCGGGCCTGCTGCTCGTCCGCGTAGTCGGTCACCTGCAGCGGCAGGGCCAGTGATTCGTCGACGCGCTGGGCGAACCTATCTGGATCCACGCGGACCCGCAACATCGGATGCAGCGCGACCAGCCGGTCCCACGCGGCGGCGACCGTTTGCGCCCGTCGGGCCGGCGGGATCCCGGCCGCTGCCGTATCGATGTCGAACTGGTGATATCCTTGACATCCGACGCCGCCGTCCGCGAACGCGGTGGTCCGGCCCACCAGGTATCCGGCCTGGATCTCGGTGAGTGGGAAGTCCCCGTCGGTGTTTTCGGCCAGGTCGGCGGTTCGGGTCAGGTCGGCGAGCAGTGTGTTGCGGTGGGCGACGAGTTCGGCTCGCAGGTCGTCGGTCAGGGTGCCGCGCGGTGCGCGATACCGCAGTCGCCCGTCCTGCGCCCATAGTTGGATTCCGGCATCGGCGATGCGCCGGGTGAGCTGATCGATTGTCACAGGATCCCTTCCTCGACGGCGCCGGCCGGCATCCGGGCTCCGTCGGTGTGAACTCGGGAGACGAAGTCAACGAAGCGTGGGTTCTCCAGCAGCGTCCGCAACGACAGCTCGTCCATCCCTTGGTGCTGCAGCGTCTGCATCAGGCGGGTCGCCGTCAGCGAGTCGCCCCCGGCCTGAAAGAAGTTGGTGTCCGGATCGACGTGCGGTACGCCGAGTGCCGTCGACCAGAGTCGGGCGATCTGGTCGGTGAGGTCGTCTTCCGCGGTCGGCCCGTCTTCCCGGCGGCCGGGTGTATCCGGTTGTGCCGCAGGGCTTTGCACTGGACGGGGCGGGACCGGTGGGTGCTGGAGCGGACGGGACGGGCGGTCCACCAGGTACCGGGCGACGTCGTCGACGCAGCGTTGCACCCGGTCTGCCCGAAGCAGGTCGACGACGAAATCGGCCGTGAGGTGCAGGCCCGCTGAGCTCTCGCTGACCTGCAGATCCAAGACCGTTTGGGGAGTCTGGGAACGGACCCGGTCGAGCCGCCCGAATAGATCGTCGCGGCCGTCGGCCGCCAGCCCCAGGCCACACGTGAAAACCACCGGGAACAGTGCATCCGCGGGCTGGCCGTTCCGGGCAAGCAGTTGCGCGGCCACCTCGGTGGTGGTGTACGCGGGATCGGCCACTCCGTCGATCACCGCCGTCTGTACGGTGCGGGCGAGATCGGTGAACTCCGCGAAGGTATCCGGCACGCCGACCACGAACAGCCGGGTGAAGTCGCCGGCCAGCGCGGCCGCGTCCGGTACCGCCGGATCGCGGTCGAACTGCGTCACGTTGACTGCCAGCGCGGGGTCGCCGCTCCAGTCAGCCAGCGACCGGACATAGGCGGCCAGCACGACGTTCGGCGCGGAGAGTTGCCGGCTGGCGGCCCACCGTCGGATCTCCTGCCAGCGCGCCGCGGGGACGAGCGCCTCGGCCCGATCGAAGACCGGCCGCCCAACCGATGTCAGGGGAGCAGTCCACAGTCTCGGTGCCGGCGGCAGTCCGGCGGCGACCGCGTCGAGCCGGTCCGGGGCGGCCTGTGGGGTCACCAGGCCTGGGTGGGCCCGCAGATACTCGCCGGAGCCCAGGGCCGGTGCCGGCAGCAGCGGCAGACCTCGGTAGGCCAGGGTCAGCTCGCGCAGCACCACGAACATTGACGCACCGTCAAGCCACAGGTTGTCCATGCCGATACCCACCGTCGCGGGCCGTGTGCCGTGCATGCCGGACGTGCTCACCCGGACGCGTAGCGCTCCGGGCTCGGCTGGGTCGGTCACTTCGGCCTCGGTGGCTGCGCGCGGATCGGTGCACGCCTCCGGTAGCGAATTGCGATGCTCGGGCACCACCTCACCGGTCCACGCGTCAACGACCCGCGAACGCAACGCGGGATGCCGTGCGACCACGGTCTGCACTGCACGGGAGAGCGCCGCGCCATCAAGATTGGGGACGGTCAGCTCGAAGTAGCAGTGCGCATTGGTGCCGCCGAGGATCTGCTCGGCGTCGCGGCCGGCGAGATAGGCGCGCTGTACGGCGGTGAGGGGTACGCGGCCGGTCGCGACGGCACCGGCCGCCACCCTGCCGACCTCGGATGACGGTGCCGCGCTGCGGCGTTCGGCGGTATCCGTGCGGCTCAGCGCAGCGCAGAAGTCGGCGAATCGCGGATTGTTGAACAGATTTACCAGCCGGGCTCCGCCGACGCCGGCCTCGGCCAGTTGCGCGACGATGCGCGTGCCGGTCAGTGAATCACCGCCGTCGGCGAAGAAGTCGCTGTCCGGGCCGGGCACGTCCGGCGACCCCAGGGCTTGCTGCCATGCTCTGCCGACCAGTTCGGTCAGCCCGACATCCGGGTCGTCGGGCACCGGGGCAGGTGCGGACGGCGGTGGGGCAGGCAGTTCCCGCTGCGGATCCGGGCGTGCGGGGTGCGGTGCGTCGGCAGGGCGGGCACGGACGACCACGACGCCGTCGTGCTCGACCGCTTTGGCCGGGGTGAAGCCGGCATCGCGCAGCACCGAAGCCCAATGCCACAGCGGCTCGTCGACGCGCTGCCCGACGACCGCCGGGTTCAGCACCGCCGCCGACAGCAGGATCACCCGGCTGTCGAGGGTGGGTTCGCACAGCCATACCGATCCGTCGCCGGAGATCCCGACTTGGTCGAGCCGTCGGAGAATCCGCGGATCGCGGTGAGCCGAGGCGCTGATCGCCACCACGTCGGCCGTCCATCCGGGAGGCAGATCGGCGCTGACCGACTGACCCCGGCGATGCGCGATGTGTGCCAGCACCCGGTCGGGTTCCACGCATCGCCACACGTGATCGGCGCCGATCGCGGTGAGACGGTCGGCGACCACCAGCCCGGCGGACGTGCCGAGCTCGAGGACCCGCACCGGTCGTTCGAGGGTGCGTGCCCGGTCGGCGATCTCGTCGGTGAGATCACCGATGAAGGCCCGGAATCCGGGAAGGGCGGAGAGAATCGCCTCCGGCCCCAGGGTCGGATGCTCGAGCAGCGCGGTGGTGGGCACCGCGCCCTCGAGCACCGCGATGAGATCGGCGAGATCCGCTGCGCTCCAAGTCATCGGCGACCCGGTCCGCAGGCGGTCCGCCTGCGGACCGGCCATCGATTCGAGGGCCGGCCGGGCCGATTCGGGCGGCGTCCCGGCGAAGTGCGTGAGCACCGCGTCGATCATCTTCTCGGCCGTCAGCGCCTCCAGCCCGGGAACCGAGGTGCCGGTATCGGACCGGAACTCGGCGGATACGGACTCCGGGCCGCTTGTCAGCCCGAGGCGCGCGGCGAATCTCGTCGTCGCAGCATCGAGGAAGCCGTCATCGAGCTGGCCGTCGGGATGATCCCAGCGGATCTCGATGCCGTCCCGGTGATCGGCCACCTGGCAGTCGATGAGTACTCCGGGGGTGGAGGTCAACGACCACACGGGAGTCGCCGCGGCCTCGGCGCCCGCGAAGTCGGCGGCGGAGAAGTCCAGCCCGAGTGTCGACGTGAAGACCACCCGATGCGCGGAGGCCGACTCGGGACGTGCAGTCAGCGCGGCATCGTGGGACAGGTCGCGGCCGAAGACCTGCCAGAGCTGTGCACCGGTCTCCTGCGGCGGGGCGGTGCCGTCGACGACCACCGTCTCGAGCCGAGTGAAGTTGCCGAGCACCTCCAGCGACCCTTCGTGCGGCCGATAGGACACCGGCACGGTGACCGGCACCCGATCCACGTCCAGGGCTTCGCCGAGGGCCGCACCGAAGTGGTGCAGCAGCAGGGCGCTCGGCGTGATTCCGGCGCGCTCGGCCGCGGCCGACAGGCCGTCGACGTCGTCGATCAGCAGCCGCCGCGAGGCGAACCGGACGGTGTCTTCGCCGATGTGCTGCACCGGAAGGACGAGGTCGAGGGGGTCTTGGGCCGACTCGTTGCGTGTGCGGTGTGCGTCCGGTCCGTGCGCCGCTGTCGACAGTTCGGCCACGGTCCGTGCATGCCGCGCGAAGTCCCCGATCCTGGGCTCCACCTGTGCCGGTACCGGCGCTCTGCCGGCCACCTCGATGAGGGCGGTGGTGATGGTGACCAGGCTGCGGGCGTCGAGCGCGAGATAGTCCAGAACCAGTCCCACTTCGCCGGGATCGCGGTCGGAGACCAGCACCGAGCACACCTGCTGGGGTTGATACGACGGCAGGTGCGAGCGCAGCGGTTCGACGATGTGGTCGAAGGCCACGTCGACGGCGGCGGGGCCCTGCGCACCGTCTCCGCGGCGCACACAGCGCAGCGCCTCCCACGATTCGGTGAGGATCGTCGCGGCGCGATGCACGGCGGCCGGGTCTACACCGCGACCCAGTTTCAGGATCACTGCGAACGTGGTGCTCGCGCGGACCTGCCCGCGCAGGCCGTCTCGGCCCAGAGCGTAGGCGCGCTGCAGCGGGGTCAGCGGGAACTCGTCGGTCGACTCGTGGCCCGTGGCCCGGGGCCGGTCCGCGCCGACTGGTCGGCGTAACCGGCCCCGGGCGGCCAGCATCGCGGCCAGCTCACCGGCTGCCGGTGCGGCCAGGATGTCGGCGACCCCGATGTCGTAACCGGCGTCATGCAGGCGGCGGCCCAAGCGCGCGGCGGACAGGCTCTCCCCGCCTGCAGCGAAGAAATTGGTGTGCTCGTCGGCCGGCACACCCAGGAGCTCGGTGAACAATTCGGTGACGAGCCGCGTCTGAGAGGGCACACCGGCACCGGAGGCTCCGGGCCCACCCGACGGACCGGCGGCGTGCGCGGCGATCGCCGCCCGGTCCACTTTTCCGTTCCCAGTCACCGGCAGCTGATCCCACACGTCGATACGGCTCGGGAGCATATGGGCATGCAAGACCAGCGTCGCCTCGTCGCGGATGCTTTCGCCGTCGACGTCGCGCGCCCCGGCGTCGAGCACCACGGCGGCACCGAGCGCGGTCCGATCCCGGATCGGGAAGACGATCGCCTCGGTCACCGCGGGCAGGCCGCGCAGCTGGGCCTCCACGTCGCCCAGTTCGATCCGGTGTCCGCGGATCTTCACCTGGCCGTCGTTGCGCCCGTGGATCACCAGGACATTGCGCGCGTCCCAATGCCCGAGGTCCCCGGTCCGGTACCAGCGTTCCCCGTCGTGGTGCACGAACCGTTCGGCGGTGAGCTCCGGTCGATGCAGATATCCGGTCGCCAGGCTTGCGCCGCCGATCCACAGTTCGCCGACCACCCGAGCTCCGCAGTCCCGGCCGTGCGCATCGGCGACCCGGTAGCTCTGACCGGCCAGTGGAAAGCCGTACGGCACCGACGTCCAGTCCGGGTGCAACTTCGTCGCGGCGTCGATGCGGAACTCGTTGGACCAGATCCCGCCTTCGGTGGCTCCGCCCATCGCCACCAGAACCGCCTGTGGGGCGAGCTGGGCGAGCCGGCGATACAGGCCGGTGTCGATCCGGTCCCCCGAGCACATCGCGATCCGCAGCGGCAGTTGCGGAGTGTCCGGCCCGGCCGCCTCCAGCAGCATCTCCAGCAACATCGGTGCGCTGTTCCAGACGGTGACGCGGTGCTCGGCGATGAGTCGCAGCCAGACGAACGGATCGCGGGCGTCCACATCGCTGACACAGATCAGCCGGCCGCCCGCTCCGAGCATGCCGAAGACGTCGAAGACGCTCAGGTCAAAGGCCATGGAGGCCACCGGAATCATGGTGTCTTCGGGGCCGATGTCGTTGCGCTGCCGCACATCACGCACGGTGTTCGTGGCTGCCGCGTGCGACATCTCGACGCCCTTCGGGGTGCCGGTCGATCCCGAGGTGAAGATGACATAGGCGGTGTCCTCGGGTGCGACGCTGCGCGGTTCGAAGCCGTCGGGAACCTCTGGGCTCAGCGGCAGGTCGGTCGCCGTGATCACCGCCGCCGGGCGGGCTTCTGTCTCCAGCGCCTCGCGGCGCTGGCGTGGCAGTCCCGCGGGCACCGGTAGGTAGGCGCATCCGGCGTAGAGGATTCCCAGCACCGCGATCACCTCGCCCGGCCCCTTCGGCAGGTCCACCGCCACCAGGTCGCCGGGCTCGGTGCGACCGATCAGTTCTGCGGCAAGGGTTTTCGCGAGGCCGTCGAGCCGCCCATAGGTCAGCTGTGCGTACTGCTCCGCGACTGGGTCGGTGTCGCGGGCGGTGCACACCAGCGCGATCCGGTCGGGCGACACTTGAGCGGTGGCCGCGACATCGTCGTGCAGGAGTCCGCGCGGCGCCGCGGGCGTCGAGTTCAGTGCCTCTCGCTCGCGCAGAACGGCCGCCGGCAGCGTCACCAGGTCGGCCATCGTGCGCGACGACGCCTCGTCGACGCTCCACCCGGCCAGGCGATCGACGGCTTCGACGGTGGCGGCGAAGATCTGTTCGGCGACGCCGTCGGCGAGCACTCCGGCGCGGACGTCGAACGACAGATGCACCCTGTCGGCGGTGAAACGGTAGGCCTGGAAGTCGATGATCACCTGCGGGGTCGACGATCGGATCATCATCGGGTGACCCAGCACATCGGTCGTGGCCTCGGGCAGCAACGGCCGGTCGGCGCTGTAGGTCAGGACGTACGGCGCGAGGCCGCGGTGGCCGGAGCCGGAGACGACGGCCCGACGCAGTTCCTCGACGGCGTCGAGGTCGCGCGCGATGCGATAGCGCAGTTCCGCGGCGAACTCGGCGAAACTCGCGGCCGCGGTGCGTTGCGGATCGTCCATGCAGCGCACCGCATAGATCTGCGTGCGATCGAGGACGTGGTCTTCGGTCCCTGCCACGGACAGGCCGGGCACGGTGACCAGGAAGTCGTCACGATCCGACCATCGGCGCAGGGATTCGGCGTAGATCGCCAGAATCATCGACGCACGCGTGACACCGAGTTCCCGGGCCAGGGCACCCAGCCGGTCCCAGGTCGCCTCGTCGACCGTCTCAACCAGCCGGTACATGCCGGATCCGAGCCGATCCAGACTCGTCGGCTCCGTGGGCAGGTCCGGGGCCTCGAGAACCGCGTCCACGCGCCCGGCCAGGACGTCTCCGGAGACCGTCGGCAGGTTCGGCGACGCACCGGCCTGCGCCTCGCGGACATCGGCAAAGGTGATCCGCGGCGGCGTCTGTGCCGCACCGTCGCCGTCACGCTGCGCTTGGATATGGGCCGCCAACTCGCCGCAGAGCAGCAGGATGCCGGCCAGATCGGCCACCGACAAGGCCACCGCCAGGTGAATCACCGAACGACGCCCGCCGTCGCCCTCGTCGCCCAGCAGCGAGAGTTCGACCCGCCAGGTGTCACCGTGCTCCAGGTCGAAGAACGTCGCGGCCATCCGTTCGCGGATCTCCGCCATCCGGGCTTCGCCGTCCTCGTCGCCGATGAGGTCGTGCACGCGGACCGTGGGGGCCGGGGCATCGGCGTCCACCAGCCGGTCGGGCGAGGGGACCACCGACCGGAGTGACGGATGCCGGACCGCGGCGTCGACCGCCGCCTGCAGCCGGTCCGGTGTCACTCCGCCTTCCGAGAACTCCACGTATCCGAGACAGTCCACACCGCCTAGCGGCTGTGCGCCGTCGCGCCCGGTCAGATAGGCGCGCTGCGTGGTCGTCGTGGCCAGGAAGTCTGCGTCGGGCCGGTCGGTCGTGGTCTCTTGTCCGCTGATGATGATCCCGCCCTCACTCGTTGCTGTATTGGGTCCGGTGGCCCGGAGCCCAAGGCAAAACGAAGACTATCAGATAATGACTATCGTTTTCATTAATGGTCGTCGTGGTCGGGAACCAGTACGTCCTCTAGGGCAATCGCAGATCGGACTCCGGCCTACAACAGTGACCGTGAGCCACAGAAGGGTGCTGATGTCGGCGAACTGAACGGGGTCATCGACCTGTCGGGATGGCCTGCCGGGATGCGGGTGATCGTGCGGCGCGAAAAACCGCACCCCGATGCCCAACTACCGATCACCGACCGGAACGGCTGGCGACTGACCTCATCCGCCACCAACACCACCAGCGGGCAACTCGCTGACCTGGAACTGCGGCACCGGCGGCGTGCGCGGTGCGAGGATCGGATCCGGCAGAGCAAGGACTGCGGACTGATGAACCTGCCGCTGTTCTCGTTCGCGCAGAATCAGGTGTGGACTGCGATCGTGGCGTTGGCGTTCGACCTGAAGGCGTGGATGCAGATGCTGGCGTTGACCAGCACGGACGCACGAACCTGGGAGTTGAAGACTTTGCGTCTTCGGTTGTTCGCGATTGCGGCCCGTCTGGCGCGGCACGCTCGCCGGCGGCGGCTGCGGTTCGATGGCCGAGCCACGTACACCGACTTGCTCATCGCCGGGCTTCATCGTCTCGACGCATTCACCAACAGCAGTTGACCAGCAGATCCTCCTGTATCCGAACGATCTAAAGGACTCTCTCCGGGCCTGTGAAATCCGGCGGTGGCTCCGGAGGTTTCTTGGCTCTTCGCCTTTGAGAGTGCGTAGCTGAGGTCCGGCGGATCGCCTGCGACCACAAGATGTAGGCGGGCCCTGCGGTGTGAGAATGAAAGTTCTTACACGATCATTGCACTCCGCAGGGACCCATGAACGAGCCTACTTCTGATCGACTCGAGTCGCCGGCTCATCGATGCCTATGCTCAGGTGGGCGGCAACGTCATCGACACTGCCTCGGCCTACGGCGACAGCGAGGAAATTTTGGGTCGCGCGCTGACCGACCGTGATCGGTTCGTCGTGTCCACGAAATACACTCTCTCGCGCGACCGGACCGACCCTAACGGTACCGGTAACCACCGCAAGAACCTTGCCCTCACGTTGGAACAGAGTCTGCGCCGCCTGGGCACCGACTACATCGACATCTACTGGGTGCACCTATGGGACCGACACACCCCGATCGAGGAAACCATGCGAGCACTCGACGACGCCGTGACCGCCGGCAAAATCCTCTACGTTGGCTTCTCTGATACACCGAGCTGGATCGTCAGCCGCGCTAATGCTCTGGCGCTCTGGCACGACTGGACTCCGCTTGCCGGAGTTCAAGTCCCATACAATCTCCTCAACCGAGACATCGAACGCGAGACCTTCCCCATGGCCGAGATACTCGGCCTCACCGTGGGCGCGTGGGCCCCGATGGGCCACGGCGTACTGGCCGGATCAACTCGCCGCGTCGACCCCCAGCAGCTGTCGCAGCAGCACCAGCGTGCCGCCGCTACAGTCCGCGAGCTCGCGACAGAAGTCGGCGCGACCCCCGCGCAAGTCCCGCTCGCATGGACAATCGCCCAGACTGGCCGAGTCCATCCCATCGTCGGGGCACGCACACCCGACCAGGTCACCGACAACGCCGCCGCACTCGATCTCCACCCTTCAAACGACGCAGTATCGAGGCTGGAACGGGCCGCGCCATTCCACCCCGGACCCCTCCACGAATTCCTTAGCGGCAGCCACTCCAACCCGCTCGTCATGGGCGATCATCCACCACACCCAGTCATCCCCTGAAGGCGTCGGTGCTGAGCGGCTGGTCGAGCGCCCCGGTTGAACTCACCGACGCCAAGATGCACGGGCCGATTGGCGACGGTCCCTGGTTCCTCGAAGCCGAGGTAACCGATCTCGCCTGTTCGGGATGCCCACGGGTCTCGGCGGCCAGCTTGTTGACGTCGAGTTGCTGTGTGTCGGCGGGGAGTTGAGCGAACGAGATGTCGTCGGCCGGACCGCGCTTGCGCTTGTGTGTGAGTTCCCACGGGCCCAGCTGGCTCATGGCCCTTCGCTGGTGGCGTCAGTGAGGAGCAGCATCAGCGCGGTGTCCAGATCGCGTCGCGACCGGTTGTCGTCGGGGTCGGACACGTATTGCAGGATCAGTCCGTCCGCCAGGGCGACGATCATCCGCGCGAGCATTTCCGGATCGATCATCAGAGTGGCGCCGGTCCGCGCGGCGGCGGTTGTGCACCATCGCGATACCGCTTGGACGTACGCGCGGTACTGGTGTGCCGGGACTGCGGAGAGCGTGGGCGATCTGATGCTGTACACGGTCAGGTCGTACTGCATGAGTTGGAGGTCGCGCCTGCCTTCGACCAGGACCGACCAGAACGAGGCGGCGGCCGCTCGTACCGAGGCGCCGAATGTGTCGTCATCGGTGGCCGGTTGGACCAGCGCGTCGGAGATCTCGGCGGCGAGGTCGTCGACGATGGCGGCGACGATGGCGTCCTTGGTGGGGAACACGTAGTGGATCGTGCTCAATGGGATCTGCGCCTGAGCCGCGATCGCACGCATGGTGAGCCCCTCCATGCCCGACTGCTCCAGGACGTGGCGCGCCGCGGCGGTCACCTGAACGCGGCGGTCCGCTGATTTCACCGGGATTCACCCGACATTGGCCGGTTCCTTCCTCGAGCTCGAACAACACGAGTAGTCTACCGTCCATCGGTCGGACGACCGTCCGAGTATTTGGGAGGTTCTGTGCACAACACCATTCGCCGCAGCGTCGCGAGCTTGGCCATCGCCGGTGCGGCAGCATCGGGTTCTGTGGCCATTGCGGCCGAGGCGAACGCGACGGCATGCGGACCGTGGACCCGGTCGACAGTGGCATCGAACCTGGGCACCGTGGAGAATCTCGGATTCGACGGCCGGGGGTCCCTTCTGGTCTCGTCCCAGACGCTGACCGGTGACGGCGGGTCGGTCCTGGCGATCGAACCCGGCCGAAAGCCTCGGCCAGTTGTGAAGAATGTCGGCGGCCCTGCAGGGATCGCCGTCACCGAACGTGGAGTGTTCGTCGCGACGGGAAGTACAGCGCAGTCGGGGCTTTTGAACCGGTCGACCGGAACCGTGACGCGCATCGATACAGCCCACGCCCGGAGCCGGACAGTGGTGCGGGGACTCGTGCAGCCCAACGGCCTCGTCGCGCTGGCCGACGGCCGTTTCGTGACGAGCCGGGACATCGGCTCATCCACCGGCCTGAGTATCGCGGACCCCGCGACGGGATCAGTACGACCGTTCGGTCCGCGTAGCCTCTCATCGACCAACGGGCTCGCGATGAATGAGGCCAGGACACGGTTGTATGTCTCGAGCACGTTCACCGGCCGGACCATGATCACCGCCCTGGACCTGAACCGGCCGGACATACCGCTGGTGACGTACACCGTCCCGGGCTTCGGGCCCGCGAACTCAGCAGACGATCTCACCGTGGGTCCGGACGGAGGCCTGTACATCGCGCTCAACGCAGCCGGGCGCGTCGTGCGGGTCGATCCGAGAACCGGGCACTCCTGCACTGTCGCGGACCGCCTTCCGCTCTCGTCGTCGGTGCGGTTCGGCTCCGGGCCGGGATGGGATCGGCAATCGCTGTACGTGACAAGTTTCCTCGGCACCGTCACCCGACTGACCCCCATGCGGTAAAGGAGTATCCGCCATGACCCACACCAACAGTGGCACGCCACGCGCCCGGACACGACGCCGGTGGCCGATCCCGAGGTGGCTAAGACCCCTCGCGGCAGCAACCGCCGCCGCTATGGCAGCGGCCCTCCTCGCTGACCAGCACTACGCAGACTGAAACCCATCATGGTCGACGACTCGTTAACGGACTTCCACTGCAGGCAGTTCACCGACGGTGGCACCACGCACGGGGTCTTCCGGTCGGGGTCTGGGCCGGCGGTGGTCATCATGGCCGAGATCCCCGGGATCACTCCGAACGTGGCACGGTTCGCGCGCACGGTCCGCGATCAGGGAATGACCGCAGTGATGCCCGATATGTTCGGGGTTGCCGGTCGCGATCCGAATCTCCCCGCTCACGGACCAGTCGGCACGGTTTCCTATGGTGCGCGGACCGTCGGCCAGTTGTGCATCAGCCGGGAGTTCACACTGTTTGCCACCGGGCGCACGTCGCCAATAGTGGCCTGGCTACGAGCGCTTGCTGCCCATGAGCACAGGCAGCAGGGCGGGCCTGGTGTCGGGGTAGTCGGCATGTGTCTGACAGGTGGATTCGCCTTAGCGATGGCTGCCGACGACACCGTGATCGCCCCTGTCCTGTCACAACCGTCGTTACCGCTGCCGGTTACCCAACGCCGCAAAACAGCAATAGACGTCAGCGATGCCGATATGCGGGCCGTTCAGCACCGATGCGCTGCGGGCCTGAAAATCCTCGGCCTGCGATTTCGCAGTGACCGGTACGTACCTGACGAAAGATTCGCCCACCTTCGCAAGACCCTCGGCGATGCGTTCCTCGCAGTTGAACTCGATGACCGCGATGCCAACCCCCGTGCGCTCTTAGCGCCGCATTCGGTGCTGACCGAACACCTGATAGATCGACCCGGAGAACCAACCCGTCACGCACTGGACATGGTCCTGGACCACCTGAGATCACACTTGCTGCCAGACAACGACGGCGACAGCGAGCCCGGGTAAATCAGGCCAGAAATGCCAGCCCCACAGAATCGATCACTGCTGCGCCCCAGGAGAACGACTATGCACACCGCCCACGACACGTCTGCACCTGTCCCGTTGCTATCGGCGCGCGCGGACACGTCCCGCAGTCGGGCGAAAGTCACGGCCGTGGGTCGGCGCATCGGGGCCGCTCTCGTGGTCCTGATCGCCGCGCTACCTGCTGGCCTCCTCATGCCACCCTCGGCGCACGCCAGGGCGCTCGGAATCAATCCGCCGCAGTGGACAACCACCTACGACGGACCCCAACACTATCCAGGCGTACACGTGACGCCGAGTGTGCCGGTCCGCATGTCTGACGGCACAGTCCTGCGCGCGGACATCTACCGCCCGGCAGACCACGCCGGAAAACCGACCCGGGACAAAAATCCGGTCGTGGTGAACATGACGCCGTACAGCAAGCTGATCAGCATGATCACCGGAGGCGCAACCAATATTCCAGGCCTGTCCAAACCGGTCATCGACTTTTTTGCCGGGCTCAACCTGTCGGGAACACCGATCTCAGGGGCCGAGCGCCTGCTGAAAATGCCGGCGGGCGGGTTGCTGAGTTCATTCTCGGTCGATCCGAAGCTGATTCGTAGCGGTTACACGCAGATCGTCGTCGACGTACGCGGCACCGGCGCGTCGCAAGGAGTGTGGGATGTGTTCGGTCCGCGCGAACGCAAAGACACCCTCGAAGTCCTCAAATGGGCCCGAACCCGCCCGTACGCCAATGGAGAGCTAGGCATGTCCGGATACTCGTATTCTGCGGTCAATCAGCTGCAGGCAGCATCTGAGCAACCCCTCGGCCTCAAAGCGATCTTCCCGGCGGCACCGATGACCGACATCGTCGCCGACGTTGTAGCCCCCGGATCGGGCTACGGCGCTGGGTTTCTCGCCTTATGGCTCATCGCAGTGAACACGACCAAGACCGTTCCCGATCTGCCTCGCCTGTTGCGCGGCCAGTTCGATCCGACATGGTTGCGCGACCGGTTGAACAATCCAGCAGTGTTCGTCCCCGAGTATCTACAGGGCCTGACCGCCCCGACGACGGGTTCGCTCACCGGCCGCACGAAGCAGATCGTTCAACTCCAATCCGCGTACCGGAGAGCGTTAACCACCGATGCGGCCAAGGTGAAGGTGCCCACCTTCGTCGTTGGAGGATGGCAAGACCTGTTCACGAACATGGAATGGCGTGCGCTCGACCAACTCAGCGCACTCGACCCGAGTAAGAAGAAGCTGCTGATGAGCACCGGTCAGCACTTCACCAACGGATGGGACACCCGCGGCGGTCCGGGACAGCCGCCCTCCTGGTCAGTGCTGCAACGCGCATGGTTCGACAAATGGATCAAGGGCATCGACAACGGCATCGACCGCTACGCCCCGGCAACGAGCCATCAGCAAGGTGGCAGATGGGTCCAGTCCACCAATTTTCCGCGACCAGGACAGCAACATCGCCGCCTGTACCTGACCCCACGACGCAGCGGCACCTCGCCAACTTCTGTCCGAGACGGATCCCTGGCACGCTCGCAACCATCTCGTGCCGCCAAATGGACCATCACACCAGGCATCACCACCCTGTGTTCCGGTGATACCAATCGCGACCAGATCGGTTTCCTCAGTTGGCTCGATGTGTGCAGCGCCGACAACCGCACCGCCGAACGCGGCGCTGTCACCTTCACTTCCCGGCCCACCTCGCGGGCAACCTCGATCAACGGGCCGATCAACCTTCACCTACGAACCCAAGTCGACGCAAAAGACGGCTTCTACGCCGCAGTCGTTAGCGACGTCGCCCCCAACGGCGCGTCGAAGGCCATCACCACCGGGTCCATGACCGTCTCCATCCGCAACCAAATCGAAAAGTCACACTCGCAGTACGCGCCCAACGGCGACCTCGTTGATCCACGACTCTCCCTCGACGCATTCAACCGAGACCTCGTCACCCCCGGATCGAAACAATATCTCGACATCGGCATGCTCGGCACCGACGCCCTCCTGAAACCGGGACACCGGCTACGGGTCAGCGTGTACGCGTTCAACGCGCCCCGCGCCACATCATTCGGCCCCATCTCACACGACTCACGACTCAAACCCGAACACGTCCTCCTCAACCCGCACGCTCCGAGTTGGCTCACCGTGCCCAGCAACCGACCCATGAACTGACCTAGACCCGGGATAGTTAAGACGATTCAGACCCCTCGGGCGCGGGTCGTGGCGCACCCTGCGTTGACTACTTCGGTCCGGTGTTGTGGCTTCACGGCGATCCCAACACGGTTCGCGGCGTCGTTGAGGGCCTCGGCTCGTGCTTGATCATCGAGGCGAACCGGTCCAAAGGTGGCTACCGGGGCCGGACTTCGTAGCCGCAGAACTCGAGCGTGCCGCGGTGGATGTGGAACAAGAAGGTCTCCATAGCACCGTGACCGTCCGTGTCCTCCGCGTCATCGTCGGCGAAGGCTTCCTCGGCACCCCCGGGGTGGTGAGGAGGAGTTGGCCTTCTTTCCCTGCATCGCGACCTGTTCGAAGATGCCGTGCTCGCCGCCGAAGAGGGCGCGCCCCTGACAAAGTCGCGGTCAATCCAGTCCTTGAGGATTGCAGGCATCGAGAACCACCTAAGCGGGAACGACAGGATGAGCAAGTCCGCGCCCTGGACCAGTTCGAGGTGGGATCGGGTCGGCTCCTGCAGGGTCTCGCCCGGCGATGGCCGCCATCTGCGCGGCTTGCGGCTTGAAATAGAGGTGCACGACCAGGGCGAAGTCCTGCTTGGAGTCGATGGCCCTCCGCCGATCTTGCGGCTGCCATCGGCGCTGATCATAGCGCCTAATGGTCGGTCAAGGTTCTATCGCGAGCGCGTCGATGCTACCGAAGCAGTACCGCAGACGACCGCCAGATGTACGGTCGAAAGGACGCATCCCAGACGCTGACGAGGTTGCATCGTGCCAATCGAACTGAACCTATCTGCAGACGAACTGCTGTCGACCACTCGAGCTGCCCGAAAACGGCTCGATCTTGAGCGTGGGGTTCCGCTCGATCTCATTCGCGAATGCATCAGTCTCGCGATACAGGCGCCGACTGGTACGAACAGTCAGGGATGGCATTGGATGGTGGTCACAGACCCCGAGAAGCGACGCGCACTGGGCAAGTTGTATAGGCGAGGGTGGCAGGAGTACACGGCCCGCCCGGAGTTCGTCGGCAACACTGTTACCGGCGACACTGCGTTCGATGCGCAGATGCAGCGTGTCGTGAGTTCGGGAGAATACCTCGCCGAAAAGATGGGTGAGGTACCTGTCCTGCTCGTACCGTGCGTGGAGGGCCGCGCCGATAACGTTCCGACTGTGCGCAGTGCCTCGCACTGGGGATCGCTCCTGCCCGCCGTGTGGAGCTTCTGCCTAGCGGCTCGCTCGCGGGGCCTCGGAACCTCCTGGACCACACTGCACTTGATGTACGAAGTCGAAGCGGCCAATATTCTCGGGATCCCATACGAACGGATCTCCCAGGGCGCCCTTGTACCCGTCGCGTACACCAAAGGCACCGAGTTCAAGCCTGCCCGCCGATCGAACCTGGAACAGATCGTGCACTTCGACACGTGGTGAACACGAACCGGACTCGCCCCGCGGATCGGTGACAACCTGACCTGGACCTACGACCCGGTTTCCAGTTGACGTCGCTACTTGCATGATGCGCGGGCGTTGGTGACGCGGTGACGTTGTGCCGGTTTCTAGCGCAGCCGATCGTGACTTAACCGCCGGCGATGTAACTCCACAGCGGCTCGGATCACCGCGGCTAGTGCGTCGTCGGGATTTGAGTGTGCAGGAACTTTCATTCTCACACTCCAGGGCCCGCCTACACGTTGTGGTCGTCCGCGCCCACCCCGGATCTCACGAACGCACGCTTAAACGCGAAGAGCCAGATTTCGGTGGTTGCTGACGATGTCGGCGATCGGAGTTCGACAAATAAGCCGACGCGGTGTCGCCTGGATGTGAATCGCCGCGGGTTTGTTAGAGGCTCGCAAGTGCCGCGTCGGCGGGTGCCGGTGTGGGGTGGTTGTGATGGTAGGTGTCCTCGAGCTCGGCGGGCGGGATCATGCCGACCTCGCCGTGCAGTCGCCGGTGGTTGAACCAGTCGACGTATTCAGCAGTCGCGATCTCGAGGTCGTCGATGTTCTTCCAGGGACCGCGGTTGCGGACTAGTTCGGCCTTGTAGAGCGAGTTGAAGGCCTCTGCCAGGGCGTTGATGCTCCAATCGATCGTCAAGTCGATCAGGGCGGCCGTGTCGAGCTCCTTGCCGGGGGGTGGCGTTGACGTCCGGTGCTGGAAGGAGCCGGAAGAGTTCGCGAGCGAGGTAGCGTTTGAGGCAGCGGATGATCTCCCGCTTCGACATGCCCTCAGCGGTGCGACGGGCGACATAGTCGATAGTCGGCTGGTGCCATCGCATACGCACGATGATGACTCGGTAGAGCGCGGCGTTGGCCTGTCGGTTCCCACCGCGGTACAGGCGATGCCGGTTGTTGGTCTTTCCTGGTGCAGGCTTGGTCGTGCGTGGGCCCTTCGCCCGCGAGATCCCGCGCAGCCCGGCCTCGCGCATCAGACGCCGGACCGTGGACTCGGCGACCTTCTCGCCCTGCCGGCGCAGTTCGGCATGGATCTTCCGGACGCCGTAGACCCCGTAGTTGTCGGCATGGATCTTCCGGATCAGTATCAGCAGTTGACCGTCCCGGACCGCTCTGTTCGAGGGAGGGCGGGAACAAGCGGCATAGAACGTCGACGGGGCAATCTGACCGGGTGTGTCCTCCAAGGCCCGCCAGATCGGCTCGACCCCGTGCTCGTCACGATGCTCGGCAACGAAGCGGACGCGTTCGCTCATCGGGAGGGGCGGTCGAGCTCCGCCGCGAAGAAAGCTGACGCCTGCTTCAAAATCGTGTTCGCCCGCCGCAACTCCCGAACCTCGCGCTCGAGCTCGGCGATCCGCGCGGACTCCTCAGTCGTGCGGCCCGGGCGCAGACCCTCGTCGGTCTCGGCCTGTTTGACCCAGGTGCGCAGTGCTTCGCCGATGGACACCGAGCTGCTCACCGACGCGCTTGAAAACGCCGCTGCGGGTCTCAGGATCCTTGCGGGCGTCGATCGCCATGCGCGTCGCTCGCTCTTTGAGCTCGACGGGATACTTGCGAGGTGCTGCCATGATGGCGGGTCCTTCCCGGTGTTCCTACCCTCCATCAAACCCGACACGATTCAATCAGTGGTACGGCATAGTCACCTCAGGTGTTCCCGCTGCGGCGATCCTACGTAGGTGCCGGGGGTCTGGCCGGTGATCCGGTGGAAGGCGGCGATGAACGCGCTGGGTTTGCGGTAGCCGACCGCTCTGGCGGTGGCCTCGACCGACTTACCGTCGGCCAGCATCTGGACGGCCGCTTGGGTACGGACCTGGGTGCGCCAGGTGGCGAAGCTGAGTCCGGTCTCGGCGCGAAAGAGCCGTGACAGGGTGCGGACGCTGGTGTGGACGTGGTCGGCCCAGGCGGTGAGCTCGCGCTGGTCGCCGGGGTGGGCGATGAGCTGTTCGGCGACGACGCGGGCGCGCGGGTCGGTGGGCATCGTGACGTGGAGGTGATGTTCGGGCAGCGGGGTCAGCAGCTTGAACATGAGTGTCTCGGCGGCGGGACGGGTGTGGTCGTCGGGAGCGATCTGGTGCAGGTGGGCGATGATCTCGCCCAGCAGCGGCCCGACGGTGAAGCTGGTGGGCCCGGTCCAGGTGAGCGGGCTGGGGCCTGCGGCGAAGGTGATGGTCAATAGCTCGCCGGCGTGCAGCACCGCACCGGAGTGTTCGATGCCTCCGGGCACCCAGAGCCCGTATCCAGGTGGGATCAGCCAATCGCGACCGGCGACGGTGCCGATCAGTGTCGCGGTCGAGCTCCAGGTGAGCATCGGCTCGGGGTGCGCGTGCAGGTGCAGCAGTTCGTGACCTTGGGCGGTGTCGCGGTCGATGCTCAGGACGGGCGAGAACGTTGGCTCCACGAACTTGGCCGGTTCGGGGTACTGATTGTCCGCCATGCGCATAACGGCCATCGTAGCTTGAAGTGTGCCTAACCAGCGGAGTACGAGACCGATGACCGATTCGATAGCTGTGATTGGACCTGAGCGGTTCTCGCCGGGCCTGCGCCGGGCGATCGGCGTGGTGATGATCGGCGCGTCGTTGTCGTTCCTGGACACGACGATCGTCAACGTCGCGGTGCACAGCCTCTCCGCTGACCTGTATGCGGGCTTGAGTTCCGTGCAGTGGGTGATCACCGCCTACCTGCTCGCGTTGGCGGCGGTCATCCCGGTCAGCGGCTGGGCCGCCCGCCGCTTCGGCGCCGCCCGTCTGTATGTCTTCGCGCTGGTCGTGTTCACCATCGGATCGGTGTGGTGCGCGTTGTCGCCGAGCATGGGGATGCTGATCGCTGCCCGGGCGCTACAGGGTATCGGAGGTGGGATGATCATGCCGGTCGGCACGATCATCTGGACCGCGCACGCCGCCAAGCCGCAGATGGGGAAGGTGATTGCGTTGCTGGCGATCCCGATCATCTTCGCCCCCGCGATCGGGCCTGTCGTCGGGGGCCTGCTTATCCAGGGGATCGGCTGGCAGGCGATCTTCTGGCTCAACGTCCCCATCGGTATCGCGGGCATCGTGCTCGCCCTATGCCTCCTGCCGATGGAGAAGGGCGGCGACGCGGGACGGTTCGATCTGCTCGGCCTCGTCCTGGCCTCCCTCGGGATCGTGGGCATCACCTACGGCCTAGCCGAGATCGGTGTCGCCGGTCGGCTGGATACGGCCGCCGTCATCGGGCTTCTGGCCGGGGTACTCGCCCTGGCCAGCTTCGTTCTGCACGCTCTGCGGTCGAAGTATCCGCTGCTGGATGTCCGGCTGTACGCCAATCGGGAGTTCACCGCGGCGATGATCGCCACGTTCGCGCTCGGCGCCGCGAACTACGGCGGCATGATCCTGATGCCGCTCTATCTGCAGGCTGTCCGCGGCGAGGACGTGATCATCGCGGGGCTGCTGGTCGCACCCACCGCGATCGGCGCGCTCCTCTCGGCCCCGTTCACCGACCGCTTCGGCCCCGGGGTCACCTCGTTCGTGGGCGCCGCCATCCTGGCCGTCGCCACGATCCCGTTCCTGTTCTTGACCACGACCACCTCGTACTGGCTGCTGTGCGTCGTCATGGTCGCCCGCGGCATCGGGTTCAGCCTGTCGATTCTTCCGACGATGACCGCCGCCTACCAAGCCCTGCGGCCGGGGCAGATCCCTGACGCGACCCCGCAGCTCAACATCCTTCAACGCGTCGGGGGCGCGATCGGCACCGCCGTCCTCGCCGTCGTCCTCGCCGGCCAATTCCGCGACCAGGCCACACCCGCCGAGCAGGCCAGCGGCTTCGCCACCACGTTCTGGTGGGTGCTCGCGATCACAATCATCGCCGCCATCCCCACCACCCTGCTTGCATACACCGAACGCCTCGCGCGCCGCCGTACCAAGGCATCGGGTTCGAGGAGGCCTATAACCTAAGCGACCTGGTTCGTAGGTCACCGAGCGACCCCCTGACTTTTCACCAGATCGCCACAACCGGACCTCAGTCAGTGGTGCTTGGTATCCACCGGGTAGACCAGGACGACAATGGCGATCCCTGCATCTACGAACTCAACGTCCGCCCGTAGTGCGGTAGCCGTACGCACGACGACACAACCTCACTCGATTCGTGATCGCATTCGCAGCAGCCGTGTTCGCCTTCCTCGCTGCCGGCTGCGGTGAAGACTCCGCGCAGGAGTCCGCGGCGGCCGTTCGAAAGGTCTGTGTCGCACCCGGCGAGGGGCTACTTCCCTCGGGCGTTGAGCGCACCGATCAGGGGCTCGTGAAGCCCGATCGCAACTGCGACCCGGAACACGCAAACGCCAGCGCCGAGCTGTGGGAGTGGCCAACCAGCGTCCGACTTCCTGAAGTCGGCGCCGCCGTCACCAACCCCACGAGTAGCGAACCGCTCATGGTGGTCGGCCCGCCCACCAGCACACGCTGATCCGGCAACCGTACGAGACAAGGAGATTCACACTTTATGTCAATCCGATCCGACGCTCAGAAGCTCGCAGCTCACATCGAAGACACGACGGCGCAGGTCACCAGACTGATCGGGTATACGGCTTCGCTACCACCACGGCGCCCGCGAATACGCGAATCGCCGCACCACAGAGGGTAACTCGATGCCCGAGATCTTCCGATGCTAGAAGCGCTACCTCGCGCGAGAAGTCTTCACAGCCCTCCAGGGCTGACGCATCCTGAACTGGACTGTCCTTCGAGTATCTCGAGATCTGGCACAACCGGCAGCGCCGTCACAGTCAGCTCGGATGGCTCTCACCTGTAGAATTCGAGCGCAACCGCATCATCACCGTGGCACCCGAATCCAATGCTGGCTGACTGCGTGGAACCCAGTACACACCACAGTCTCCACCAGACCCAGGACGGTTCACTCTATGGGGCACTACTGCATCAACCACTGCGCGCACATCTACCGCACCTGATCTGTTGCTCGTCCGGTCCGGAACCTCTGTCCAGCAATTTTGGCCCGGCCCGCAGCGACTGTAGATACCTTCATCACCGGCACGACGTCCGACTTTCGTTATCGAGCTATAGACGTAAGGGCTACCGCGATATAGACGTGGGACGGATGCTGTCCAAGTCCCCTCTGCCTAGCGTGTTCGGCATGACTTTGGACGTTATTGATGCAGCCAGTTACCTTGCAGCCCTCCGCAGCGAGCTGCAGGAATCCGGGCGCGGTCGACGTTTTACCGCCCTGCTGAGCCAGAAGGTCCTGTTCCCTCATCGGGGTCGCGCCAAGTTAACCCCCGGGTATCTGACGCTGAGCGAATGGGACAGGCAAGGACAATTGCAGATCGCACCGGAAGAAGTACGCCGGGTCACCCGTCAGTTTGACTCCCAATACGGCGCTTTCGTCGGAGGTGCCTCGAGTAAGTGGGGCGCCCCGGTAATCATGGACCTAGACGATGGGCGATCCATCTACTTCTTGTTTGACCATCGGTCGTTCTTGGAGAAGACGGATAATCCGCACTGGGAAGACATACTCCTCGCCTGGTTAGCGAAATGATGATCGCGAACGCGAGACAAGGCACGCCAGCCAGTGTCGATAGTGAGAATGGCCAACCGGTGAAGCGCGGTTCGCGTTCACGCCTCTCGATAACCTTGACGGCCTTGGTGGCCGTCGCCAGTGGTGCCGGACTTACCCTTGGCGCACTGGTTGCTGTGTCGTCCGCAAGCAAGGTTGTCGAGCACCGCCCGCAGGACAATGCCGTTCTACCTCATGTTTTGGTCGGCTTGGTGGTACTGGGGTTCATCGTCGGTGGAACAATTGCCACGAGGTCGATTCGTTGGGTGTGGTGGCCGATCAGTGCATCAGTCGGTGAACGATATGGTCGGACATTCCGGTCAGCGAGTACATCGGTATCGCGTCTTCTGCGGCTAGTCGGCGCCAGCATCGCCCTGGGCTTTATAGTGCTTCTTCTATTCAGAATGGGATTCCAAGCGACGGCGGTGATGGAGCCTTCGTTCAGGGTCAATGCCTGGGGCGGCCCGTCGGCTCTGGGCGCCTTCGCGGCGCACGGAGCTGATGCCCTCGTGTGTCTGGCTCTCGCGTGTTGTGTGCTCCACAAAGTACTCCTGCCCGCCAGCCCGGAACTTCGTGGTGACGACTAAGGGGTCGATTCACCGAGGGGTTGCGGCACCCGTACGCCCGATAATTCGCGACTCCCGCACTGTGCAGGCGGTACGTCTTCGCTGTCAACCGTTCGGTAATCCTTCAAGAAGAATGTGACGACCTGATGATGTCGAACCCGCTGATCACGCTGTTTCAACGACTCAGGTCACGCCGGGGATGGCCCCAAGTCTTGGTGGCCGCGGTCTGTGTTGTAGTTCTGGTGGTTGGTGTCGTGGTGCTCTTCACCATACGATCCGGGCAACGTACCGATCCCGCGGTGATCAGTACCGAAGATGGGGAGCTGCGTGGGTCCCCCGACAGTGGTACACGGCGCTTCCGAGGCATCCCGTACGCTGCGCCACCAGTAGGCGATCGACGTTGGCAGCGCCCCAGTCCGCCGAAAAGCTGGGACAAGATTAGCGACGCGACCACGTCTGGGCGCCGCTGTATTCAGCCTGACGAGAGCAACCAACGTGATCCGCGTTCGTCGGAGGACTGCTTGTACTTGGATGTCACTGCTCCACGCTCGGAGTCCGGCGTGGTGCCAGTGATGGTTTGGTTCCACGGTGGTGCCTTTAGTTCGGGGTCCGGTAGCGAATGCTGGCAGAGCAACCAACAGGCCCTTTCAGATCGCATGATCAAGTATTGGACGACGTTCGCGGATCACGGCGTTCCCAGGTACGGCTGGCCGAAGGCAAGTAGCTCCGCGCCGAGAACGATGCAGTTTCGCCCGTCCGGCGACCGGGCAATTCGTGCAGACAGGACTCACCACTGTTCTCTCTAGCTGGGGACATGACGTGATCGGACGTCCACGGCTCAGATCCTCCCATCGCCCCCGCGCGACCGACCCAACGCTGTTGGCCTGTTGCGTGCGTACAGGTACTCAAATAGTTCTCGACCCGACCTCGCCGTAGACCGGTAAACGCTGGTGAACGCTCTACCTCAAAGCCAGTGGTTAGTCGCGGTGACCGGTTCTGCGTATCCCGAAAGGATCGGCATCCATGCAGACCACCCCTCGTAGTTCTCATTCACGATCACGCTCGAGCGCCACTTCACGTGAATGCGGCACCGTCCGCCATGTCTTTCACGAGCGTCCGCTTGCCGCCTTCTTCGTCACCGCTTTCGCGTTGAGTTGGCTGGCCTGGACGCCGTATCTGCTCTCGGACAGCGGTCTGGGGGCTGTGCACTTCACGGTGCCAGGCGGATCGGGGATGAGACAGCTGATCGGGATCTTGCCTGGGGCGTATCTTGGTCCTGTCAGCGCAGCGTTCATTGTGACAGCCGTGGTTGATGGGCGCGCCGGACTTGCGGCGTGGGCGCGACGTTTCACTCGACTACGCGTGGGGTGGAGGTGGTACCTCGGTGTGGTGCTGATGGTGCCGACCTTGTTGTTGGCCATCACGCTGCTGTTTCCGAACACGTGGGAGCACGCGAAGTGGTTCCCGCTCGAGGCACTGATCGCCTACGTCCCGATGTTGATCGTGCAGATCATCACCACATCTTTGGCAGAAGAGCCGGGATGGCGCGACTTCGCATTGCCTCGGCTTCAACAACGATGGGGCGCTTTCCTCGGGACGCTCGTTCTCGGCCTGTTGTGGGGCGGCTGGCACGCGCCGCTGTTTCTCACGGATTGGGCAGGCGACGACGTTCGCTGGTGGGGTCCGGTGTTGTTCGTACTCTCGTGTGTCCCGCTGAGCCTGGTCATGACATGGGTGTTCAACAAGACAGGTCAGAGTATCCCGATGGTGATGCTCCTGCATGCCGGCATCAACAACACATTCAGCGTGCTGTGGCCCGAGTCGTTCCCGGACCAAAACGTCGAATCCATGACAATCATCGTGCAGTTGACCGCCTCGACCATCGCTGCGGTGTTCCTCATCATATGGACGCGCGGTCGGCTTGGTCTTGCACCACGAGAACGGGTGTCGAATACGGTACCCAGGATCCGCTCCGTCACCCAATGACATCCACTGGCCTCTCGCCGGTGATCGGGTCGAGTTGCAGATTCCAGGAGCCGACAGTAACGACGAATTCTGGCGCCTCCGGTGTTCGGCGCCGACGGCAAGGTGCCTGTCACCCGCTTCTACGTCGACTCGGGACTGGTGCACGATCGGGTGACAGATACGGTGTCATGCCGCTGAGGCGGCTGTGTTGATGATGGTAGTCGTATTCGATGGGCGTCAACTGGTCGAGGCGAGCTTGCCGGCGGCGGCGGCGGTGGTCGGTCCGTTCGATCCAGGTGACGATCGCGATCCGCAACTGCTCGCAGGTGGCCGAGCGTTGCCGGTCGAGGACGTTCTTCTGGAGGAGAGCGAAGAGCGATTCCATCGCCGCGTTATCGCCGGCGGCACCGACTCTGCCCATCGATCCGACCAGGCCGTGTCGGTTCAACGCAGACACGAACTTGCGTGATTGGAATTGAGATTCCCTGTCCGAGTGGACAATACAACCCGCGACGTCTCCTACTCGGCGGTCGACCGCGTTGTTCAGAGCGTGTACGGCCAGGCGGGACTGCATGCGGGAATCGATGCTGTAGCCGACGATCCGCCCCGAGCAGGCGTCTTTGATCGCGCAGAGGTAGAGCGTGCCCTCGTCAGTCCAATGCTCGGTTATATCGGTCAACCACAACTCGTTCGGCGCCTCCGCGGTGAAGTCGCGGGCGACCAGGTCATCGTGTACCGGCGGGCCCGGATTCTTCCCGTTCTTTCCGCGCTCTTGCCGAAGCTCGACCACCGCTGGTTGGCCGAGCAGAACCGCCACGCCGTCCGCCCGCTCATCGGCTGACCAGCAGCCGCGGCTTCATCGGCGAGGAACCGGTACCCGAACTCCGGGGGTCATCACGATGCGCAGCGAACAGGGCATTCGCCCGTGCGGCTTCAGCTCGCTCTGCCGCAGTGACCGCGTCTGTGAGCCACCGGTAGTAGGGCTGGCGCGAGAGCTTGAGTATCCGGCACGACACCGCTACGGGAATCCCGTCGGCAGCGAGCTCGGTCACGAGCGGGTAGAACCTTTCCCGGCAGATTCGCCTGCGACAGATGCGCCGCCGCCCGCCGCATGACCTCGTTCTCCTGCTCCAACAACCGATTTCGCTTCCGAAGCTCCCTCAGATCGGCTGATTCGGTAGGGTCAGGCGATTCAGGAGTCACAACGAGCGCGAGGTGACGACGCCAACCCTGCTAGCCATCCCCAGGTCAGCCACCACGAAGACTTACAGGCGATTCATCTCCGGACACGCCGGGATGCTTCTCACATCACATTCAGGCTGCTTGTGGACGTGCATGAAGGAGCCGCGGATCAGGCTGAGTTGTGGACGTATGCGAGGCTGTCGGCCAGGACGTGGACGCATAGATCGCGCAGGTCGTTGCGGGACATTTCGCCTAGTTCGATCCAGTTGAGGCAGGCAGTTACGAGGTAGGAAAGCCATCCACGCACTGTGATTGTGAGTAATGCTGCGGGAGGCGCGTCGGGACTAAGTGCCTGGAGGATCCGTTCACTCTGCATACGAATATTGGCATCCATGATCGCACGGACGCTTGCGTCTGCGCCCATCGTGCCTCGGTAGAGAGCCTTGTAGGCGAGAGGTGATTCCTCAACGTATTCAAGGTATCCGTCGAGGCTTGCGACGAGGCGTTCTCGTAGTGGGAGGTCGCTGCGGGGCCGGGTCGCATCGGCCAGGCGCGTCGCTTCTCGTTCAACTACGGCAAGAAGGTAGCCGTGCTTGTTACGGAAGTAGTGGTAGATCAGGCCAGGGGATGCCGATGCTTCGGTTGCGACCAATGCGATGGTGATCTCATCGTAGCTATGTGCGGCCAGCAGTTTGACGCCGACGTCGAGCAGTTCGGCACGGCGATCTGCGACGTCGAGCCGTCGTCGGCCTCGGGCGACGGGTGCCATTGACATGATACCTAGAGGCTACTACGTTCAACTATTATGGTCGTATTCAATAGCATCTCTGATGCCGCTCGCCGAATGTCTCCGCAGGTGGCGGTGCTTGCGTGGCTGATGGGATCGTCGGGGGCAATGATTCTTCAAGCCGGCTTCGCCCGACGTTTCGCTCGACACACGTCCTGGGGATTCAACAGTGGGTGGCAACGCGAGATCGCGGTGTGGAATCTGGGCGCGATCGTCGCCGGTGTCGGGGCTGTCGGCCAGGGCTCGAACGCTGCCCGTGCGCAGTTGCGCGGACTGGTGGTGTTGTCGGCCTTGTTCAGTCTCAATCACGCTGTTGCCGGCATTGGTTCGCCGCGGAGTTGGAGCCATTGGGTCGGCGCCGGAGCAAACGGTCTTGGGATTGCGGTCGGTCTCCCCGTGCTCGTTCGGGAACATAAGCGCGATGACACGGTGCGTATTCAATGACGCTTGCGCCAGTTTGACACCGATTGATTGCCAAGGGGATGGCCGCGACGAATGCATCGGCGCATGAGGCGGAGATCTTGAACTGAGGGCTCTTCATCTTTCAGAGTGCGTGGATCCGATCGCCGAACTGACCGGAGTGCAGTAGGGACCGCAAGATGTAGTGTTCGAGGTTCCGGAATCCTCGAGCGATCCCGCGGAGAAATTCGAGTCGGCCGTCCTGACTTTTATCAATTTAGTGCGCACCTTGGATCACATTGAGCGCGTCGGCGAGATCGTCCGGTAGCGGATCTGAGGCGGTGACGGTCCGGTCGCTGACGCGGATCTCGATGGTCCGGTAACGGCGGGTGGTGGTCACGAACTTCTTGATTGACCAGCCCGTTCGTTCCTCGATCACCCGGGTCACCGCGAGCGCCGCCATAACGATCGCTAGGTGCGCACGGATTGAGTCCTCGGTCCGGTGATAGATCGGCCGCGCCGCCAGATCACTCTTTGACATGCGGAAACTCTTCTCGATCCGCCACAGCTGATGGTAGGCGCCGATCACGAACTCCGGTGTCGGCGCATTGATGTTGGTGATGTAGGCCCTGCGCCCAGCCAGCGCCCGTACCTTCGTCTCCAACTCGCGATTGACGCTCTTGTCCGCACCGGTGAGGGTGACGAACCTGTTCGGCTTGACCGGGACCTTCCCGGCAACGGCCTTCTCGGCAACGGACTTCTCGGCCTTGTCGACCTGCTCGTTGATCCCGCGCAGGCTGCGCCGAGCCCGATCGGCCGAATACCTGTAGTAAGTGACCCGACTGCGCCGAGAGCTTGTATTCGCGTTCGCCGGATGGTGCTGGACCAGAGGCAGCGCGTCGGCCGGCGTCTGATCGGGATGGTCGGCGACCCATCGCTGGATCTGGTGTGGGATCGACGGCATCCGCTCACCGAGGATGAACGACAGATCCTCTCGTTCAATCGCTTTCATGTTCTCAGCGGAGATCATCCCGGCATCGGCCACGACGGTGACGTCGGAGAGGTCGTGAGCGGCCATGAACCTCAGGACGGTTCATCGTCGGATACGACATCGCTGGCACGCCCACTTGCTCAAGGACGCGAATCGAGTCGAGCTTGCTGGTGGGCTCAATGATCCGCGTTAACACCAGGTCGCGGACGACCAGACCACCGCAGGTCGCGTCGTCGAAGACCAGTTCGCGGTAGACGTACTCGAGTCCGTCCCACAGATGCCCCATCCGTGAGGACTGGATCGGCAACGGCTCGTCCGAGACCGGCACCACGTCAGCGATGCCCAGGTCCAACTCGCCCTGACCTGCAGCAAGACGCCGCGCAGCAGCGGCCTTGAGCGCGGCGCACTCATCGTCAGTGTGCGCTGACCAGATGTGCTCGATCGACCGCGAGCCCTTCCGCGAACCGTGCACGATCTGGACTGCTCGCGCGCCCGAGGCGGTGTTCACGGTCCGAACGTAGGCCATCGACCTACCCTATCGGCGATCCTTAGTGCACAAATCCAGCCCAAGACGGGCCTAAACCAGCAGGTCACGACCAGCGAAGTCCAACATGTCCGAGTCCGTGATAAAACTTAGGCGGAACTTGCATGCCACCTTTCGAGAACGGGGGTGGCGCGGAGTGCCTACTGTCGCTATTGCCATACACTGCGACAGGCTTCGGTCGGGAACTGTTACTCAGGTGCCGTCAACGCGGGTCGGACAAAGGTGGCCATCCGATGGCGGGATGGCCACCTTTATACCCTTCAGCTTACGGTGAACCGCTGACCGTACTTTTGAGCCAACTCGCTTGCGCGTTCAAGGTAGGCCTGTCGACCGCCCGGGTACCCTGAGACGAACTGTCGAACACCGCCGGTCCACGCCGGAAAGCCGATGCCGAAGATCGAACCGATGTTCGCATCCGGATCCGAATCTATGACCTCGTCGTCGTACGCGTGCTGCGTTTCGATCGTTTGGATGAACATGAACCGATCTTCCAGGTCCTCGAACGGAACCTTGATTTCTCGGTTGGTCTTGAACTCGCTGCGGAGGCCAGACCATAGACCCGAGCGCTTTCCGGCGGTGTAGTCATAGAACCCGGTGCCGGACAGCTTGCCGTGGCGGTCGAACCCGATCAGTCGGTCGATGACATCGCTTGCCGACGTGACGGACTCGGCCAATTGGAAGTCCTCGTTGCGGGCCGCCTCCATGGTTTCGTCCATGATCTTGCGGATCGTATCGAAGCTGAGTTCATCCGCTACTTGTAGTGGTGCCGCGGGGTACCCGGCCTGGAACGCCGCCTGTTCGATGACGGCCGGATCGATACCCTCGGCGAGCATGGCCATGGCCTCCATGAGCCACATGCTGAATACTCGCGTAGTGAAGAAGCCCCGGCCGTCGTTGACGACGATCGGGTACTTGCGGATCGCCAGCACGTAGTCGATCGCGCGGGCAAGTGTCTCGTCCGATGTTTTTGCGCCGCGGATGATCTCAACGGGATCCATCTTCTCGACCGGCGAGAAGAAGTGGATTCCGATGAAGTCCTCGGGCTTCTGGACGCCCTCGGCCAGCCCGGTGATCGGCAGCGACGAAGTATTCGAACCAAGCACAGCGCCGGATTCGACCAGATCCTCGATCTCCTGGAAGACCTTGTTTTTGAGCTCGGTCTTCTCGAACACTGCCTCGACCACAAAGTCGACGCCGTCGAAGTCCGCGGCATCAGCGGTCGGTTTGATGCGGTCCAGCAGTGCCTTCGACTTCTCCGCGGTGGTGCGGCCCTTGGCAAGCGCCTTGGACTCGATTGTCTCGGAGTACGCCTTACCTTTCTGGGCACCTTCTTCGGTGACGTCCTTGAGGACTACGTCGATTCCTGCCCTGGCGGTCACATATGCGATGCCCGCTCCCATCATGCCGGCACCGAGGATGCCCACCTTCTCGATCGCCTTCTTCTCGATGCCTGACGGTCGGGCAGCGCCACTCTGAACCTTTTCCAGATCGAAGAAGAACGCCTGGACCATGTTTTTCGCGACCTGGCTCGTGACCAGCGAAACGAAGTAGCGAGACTCGATCAGCTCCGCGGTGGCGAAGTCGACCTGCGCGCCCTCCATGGCCGCTGCCATGATCGCGCGCGGCGCGGGCATATGGTCGTTACCCTTGAGGTTCTTGTGCAGGTTGGCCGGGAAGGCTGGCAGGTTCTCTGCAAAGGCTGGAGTGGACGGCGAGCCGCCGGGGATCTTGTAGCCTTTGACGTCCCACGGCTGAACCGATCCGTCCGGGTTGGCCCGGAGCCATGCTTTGGCGGCTGGGATCAACTCTTCCGCGGCAACGACTTCGTCGATGACGCCAATTTCGAGAGCCTTGGCAGGCTTCATGCGAGCGCCGGTGAGCAGCACGTTCATAAGCGCCGACTGGATTCCGACGAGGCGAACAGTGCGGACGATGCCGCCGCCGCCGGGGAGTAGCCCGAGGAGGACTTCTGGCAGTCCGATCTGTGAACCTGGGACATCGGCCGCGATGCGGTGATGTGCGCAGTATGCGAGTTCGAGTCCACCGCCGAGCGCGGCGCCGTTGATCGCTGCGACAACGGGCTTACCGCATGTCTCGAGTCGGCGGAAGCCTGCCTTGAGTTCGGCGGTGAGCTCGAGAAGCGCTTCCGGTTCGAGGCCCATGACGTCGTTGACCAGGTCGTTGAGGTCCATGCCGGCGAAGAAGGTCCTTTTCGCCGAGGTCAGGACGACGCCGGTGATGCCGTCCTTCTCCGATTCGATTCGGTCGAGCGCGTCCGACAGTGCAGCGCCGAATTCCGGAGTGATGGTGTTGGCCGGTGCATGAGGTGCGTCCATCGTCAGCGTGACGATGCCGTCGGCGTCTTTGTCCCAGTGAATGCTCATGTTGTTCAGACTCTTTCGATGATTGTTGCGACGCCCATGCCGCCAGCGACACACAAGGTGATCAGTCCGTAGCGGCCGTTGCGGCGTTCGAGTTCGTCGAGCACGGTGCCGAGCAGCATCGCGCCGGTCGCTCCGAGCGGGTGGCCCATGGCGATCGCGCCGCCGTTGACGTTGTACTTGTCGTCCGGGATTCCGAAGGTCTTCTGTACGTGGAGCGCCACGGCCGCGAAGGCCTCGTTCATCTCGAAGACGTCGATGTCATCGATGGTCAGGCCTGCGGTGGCGAGTGCCTTGTTGACCGCCGGGATCGGACCTTCGAACATCAGGACCGGGTCGGAGCCGCTGGCAGCAGCGGAGACGATGCGTCCACGCGGAATAATTCCAGAGGCTCGACCTGCTTCTTCCGAGCCGACGAGTACGAGGGAAGCGCCGTCGACGATGCCCGAGCTGTTGCCGCCGGTGTGCACGTGGTCGATGTTGTCGAGGTACGGGAACTTTTGGATCGCAACCGCGTCGAAGCCGCCAAACTGGCCCATCATCGAGAACGCCGGCTCCAACGTGGCCAGGTCCGCCACGGTTGCGCTGGGCCGCACGTGTTCGTCGTGGTCGAGAATCGTGACGCCGTTGATGTCCTTGACCGGGACGACCGATTTCGCGAAGTAGCCGCCCGACCATGCTGCGGCCGCACGCTGCTGCGAGCGGACCGCGTAGTTGTCCGTGTCCTCACGGGTGATGCCGTTGATCGAGGCGAGCACATCGCAGGCGACACCTTGCGGGATGAAGTAGTTGTCGTACGCGGTGGCGGGATCGAACGCCATCGCTCCGCCGTCACTACCCATTGCCACGCGGGACATCGATTCGACACCGCCGGCCAGCACCATCTCGTCGAAGCCCGAGCGCACGCCTTTCGCTGCGACGTTGACGGCTTCGAGACCCGACCCGCAGAAGCGGTTGAGCTGGACTCCGCCGACCGTGTCGGGCAGTTTCGCCAGGTTGACGGCAGTGCGCGCAATGTCCATGCCCTGATCGCCGATCGGTGTAACGCAGCCAAGCACGAGATCGGAGATGCGGTCTTCCTCGAGGTCAGGGAAACGTGCGCGGAGTTCTTCGATCAGGCCAGTGACCAGTGAGATCGGCTTGATCCCGTGCAACGCGCCAGTCTTCTTGCCCTTCCCACGAGGGGTGCGGATAGCGTCGAAAATGTAAGCTTCAGTAACCATTACATGCTCCTGCTGATGATTTCTTTCATGATTTCGCTGGTGCCGCCGTAGATACGGTTCACGCGGGAGCCCGTGTACATCGATGCGATCGGGTACTCCATCATGTAGCCGTAGCCGCCGAAGATCTGAAGGCACTTGTCGACGATCTTGTCGGTTGTCTCGGCCGCGAAAAGCTTCGCCATCGAGGCGGTAGCAGGGTCGTTGGCGCCGTCGATGTACTGCTGAATCGTGGCGTCGACCATGGTGCGAATTGCGAACGCTTCCGCCTTGCACTCGGCGAGGGTGAACGCGTTGTGCTGGAACCTTCCGATCGGACGACCGAACGCTTCCCGCTCACGCGAGTACTTCAGCGCCTCGAGGATTGCAGCTTCGGCGAGCGCCGCGCAGGCCGAAGCGATTATGAGACGCTCGCGCGAAAGCTGCTCCATGAGCTGATAGAAGCCGAGGCCTTCCTGGCTGCCCAGCAGATTCTTGACCGGCACGCGCATGTCAGAAAAGAACAGCTCGCGTGTGTCCTGACCGTGCTGGCCCATCTTCTCGAGTACACGGCCGCGCTCGAATCCTTCGAGTTCGTCAACCTCTGCGACGATGAGGGAGACGCCGGACGCGCCCTGCGACGGGTCGGTCTTGGCGACGACGACGAGTAAGTCGCAGTGCGTTCCATTCGAAATGAACGTCTTCGAACCGTTGATGACGTAGTCGTCACCGTCACGGATCGCTGTGGTACGCACACCCTGTAGATCCGAACCGGTGCCCGGCTCGGTCATGGCGATTGCGAGAACCTTTTCGCCGCTGATGATGCCCGGCATCCAGCGCTGACGCTGTACGTCGTTCGCATATTTGTAGACGTAGTGAGCGACTATCGGCGAGTGCACGAGGAAGCCGAACGCGCTGTCGTGTGCGTAGACCATCTCGTCTTGAACGACTGCCTGCATACCGAAGTCACCGCCTGCGCCGCCGAACTCCTCGGGAAGGTCCAGGCCGAGCAGGCCTGCGTTGCCGGCTTTGTTCCAGAACTCGCGGTCCACACAGTGCTGCTTCGCCCAGCGCTCTTGGTGCGGGGCCGATTCCTTCCGAAAGAACTGACCGGCAAGCTGGCGCAGTTCGCGATGCTCGTCGGTTTCCCAGCTGGGGGCGTAGTTGGGGAATAGTGCGGACATCTATTAATTCACTCCGTTCAGTGGTAGGTCGTGCTCAGCCGCCAAGGCTTCGAGTTCCGCAATCGTCTTGTTCGAGAAGGCTTCTGCGAATGTCTCGTGCGTGCCGTCGACACCGAGGACCTCGAGCGCTCTCATGAAGAAGTGGGGCTCTACAGCGCCGAGAGCGACGTAGCCGTCGGCGGCCCGGTAGATCCCGTAACCGGGAAAGGCTCCTCCCAGAATTGCTCCGTCACCCATGAGGTGGTAATTGACTGCAGATCCGGCAACCGCCGCCGCGTCTTCGAGGGCGACCCGATACGACGCACCGACACCGCTGACGGTGCCCGCGATCACAGCCGCGAGGGCTGTCGATACTGTGCGCTCCGCTCCGAGAATGTCAGCGATAGGGACCTTCGGCATATGAGGAGGCGTCAGAGTTCCGCAAGCCGCCTGGTAGTTGAGGTCGTGGCCGGGCGTTTCGGCACGAGCGCCACTGTGACCTACGATTTCGACGAGCGACAGTTTGGGAAACTGCGTGTAAGGGTGTGCGAGTCCCAACCGCATCAGTGCCGACGGCCTCATCGAGGTGATGAGGAGGTGGGCGTCGGCGAGTAGTTCGTCAAACTTTTCACGATCCTTTCTGACGTCGAGGGAGACGACGGTTTGGTGAGCGACCAACTCGGCGTACCAGGCCGGTGCGGCGACCGCGAGGGGGTCGCCGGACGCTGGTTCGACCTTGGTTACGGATGCACCCAGCTCGGCTAGGCGGGCGGCGGCAAGGGGTCCTGGCAGGTTGATCGCTACGGAAACGACGTTCACGCCGTCAAGGGGAAGCGACATTACGACCTCTCAGCTCATTCGGACGATACAACTGTATCGTACACGATATGAGCGTATCGCTCCCTGGGTTGGCTAATACGATGGTCCACATGACAAATCCACGAGCTAAGAACGAGGACCTCACCGCGAAGGCCAGGATCAGAAACGCCGCGATGGACTTGTATGCCCAGCAGGGTGAGGAGCGAGTCTCGTTGCGTTCCGTCGCAGCCGAAGCGGGTGTAACCCTCGGGCTCGTCCAGCACCACTTCAAGACCAAATCTGGCCTGAGGGAAGCGGTCGACCAGCTGATAATCGAGTACTTCGCAGAAACGATCGCTTCGGTACCGCAGTCGGACAACCCTCGCGAGTACGCAGCAGCTCGCGATGCCGCGGTCGCCGCGATGCTCAATCAGAATCCGAACGTCGTCAACTATGTGCGCCGCGCGCTACTCGACCCCACTCCAGCGTCCACCCACCTGCTGGATGTGTTCCTCGAACTCACGGCGAATGAGGTTCGCTGGCTGCGGGATGCTGGGTTCGCGTCGACGAATCGTGCGGAAGCGGAGCAAATACTCGGGCTGGTCGTCCGTCAGGTCGGCGAGCTCATGCTGCAGCCGTTGATTGAAGGCGTCTGGGAGCGCGTGGCCGGCCCCGCAGACGGTGGAGTACCGCGACTCAGAATCGAAGTTGCGGAGGCCTAGGAAGTCCCCCTTTCCCTAGCCGAGAAGGTGCGGTACAACTGTATCGTTAACTGTTCAATCGTATTGGGGTGTAAGGGAGTGCCTGCATGTGCCGTCATGCTTCAAGAAGTTCCGCCACCGAGCGCAGCGGTGTCGGGGTGTTCGCCGATCCGCAGCTTCCCTACGAAGCGATGGAGCTGGAGACCGACGACGGTGCACTGCTTCACGTGCGGACGTACGGCCCAGCGACTGGACCTTGCATCGTCTTCGTGCACGGGTTCGCAGTCTGTTCCGAGTACTGGAACCCGCAGATCAATATGCTTGCCGAGAACTATCGCGTGGTCGTCTACGACCAGCGAATCAGTGGGCGCAGTCGTCGTGGCACTCGGTCGCTTTCACCCGCCGTGATGGGTGACGACCTGTCATTGGTTCTTCGGAATGTGGCGTCTGCTCGGCGAACGACTCTTGTAGGCCACAGTTTCGGTGGAATCACCGTGATGGCCTGGGCGAAGACCCATCCTGACGAAGTTGCTGCATTTACGTCAACGATCATGCTCGCCGACACGGTCGGTAAGGGGTTCGCCAAGCAGACTGCGCTTCTTCCACACCCCGAGAAGCATAGGGCTATTCGAGCACCAATACTGGCCGCGTTGTTGACCGCCCCGCTGCCGCTCCCGACCTGGGCGTTGAAGGTCTACCGGCGCTACTTCAGACAAGTTGTCGCGTCGCGTTATGCCTCGGCGGCCGTGGTCGACTTCATGGCTTCGATGATCGCATCGTGTCCCGTCAAAACGCGCGTGGAGTGGGGGCGCGCACTTCGGGGCGTCGATGTCATTGACGGCTTACGCAACATCGTCGTCCCAACCACAGTACTCGTGGGTGAGAACGACCTACTCACGCCGATGAACAGTTCCCAGCGCATCGCGAATGTGTTGCGGGAAAACGATCATCTGTATCGCCACGTAACCATCCCGCGCACCGGTCACTGCACGAACCTAGAGGATCCAAATGTGTTCAACGCCGAAATCGCACACCTTGTGGCGATCACCGACATAGCCGTCCCATCAGATAGCACCTCACCTGACGGATGAGGGGTGTACGGATTTTCCGGCAACTCCATCCGGGCGCGGGCCCATCAACGATGCGCGTCAACCTATTCGCGCTTCGGATCCCGACATGCCGAATGGCAACTGTCCGGCACCGGGCGCGACCGCACAGGTCGACCGATCTTGGGTTGCACGGAAGGTCGCCACGCCCCCGATCACCGACTCGGACGAAAGAAGATCGCACCCGTATCCGTACTCGGCCAAGCGTATCCACATCGTCTGCAAAGTACGGCGCTTCGTAGCCAACCGCGGCCGCCCAGCCGGTCCGGTTCTGATAAAGGAGTTCATCGTGTCTCATCCGAAGACGCTCACCGAGGCCTTCCAGCGAACCGCATTGGACAACCTTGACGCGATCGCTTTGCGCACACCTGGCGATGGCGTCACCATCACATGGCGGCAGTACCGCGATCGAGTTCAGTCCATCGCGACAGGACTCGCCAGTCTGAGCGTTGGTAGCGGGGACACGGTGGCCTTGATGCTCAGCAACCGTCCGGAGTTCCACCTCGTCGACACCGCGACCCTGCACGCGGGAGCGACGCCATTCTCCATGTACAACACGAACCCCCCGGAGATGCTCGCGTACCTCTTCAGTAACGCTGACAACCGCGTCGTCGTGTGTGAAAAGCAGTTCCTCCCCGCCATCCGGGAAGCGATGCAGCTCGGAGGAACGGTCGAGCACGTCGTGTGCGTCGATGGCGGCGACAGCACATCGATCGACCTCGAAGACCTCGAGCACCGAACCTGTGACGGCTTCGACTTCGACGCGGCATGGAAATCTGTGCACCCCGATGATGTTCTGACGATTGTCTACACCTCTGGCACGACGGGAAACCCCAAGGGCGTTGAACTGACGCACGAGAACTTCATTGAGAACGCGAAGATCGTCGAGGAGTTCGGAGGGGTCTCGTCCGCCGACCGCGGAATCTCCTACTTGCCGGATGCGCACGCTGCGAACCGGTGGTTCACGCACTACCAGTCGCTGTTGCACGGTGCACAAATCACCACGGTCAGCGACGCTAAGCATGTCCTCGAAGCGTTGAAGGAGATTCGTCCAACGGCCTTTCTTGGCGTGCCACGCCTATGGATCAAGGCCAAGGCCGGCCTCGAGGCACAACTAGCAACCGAGTCCGTCGTCAAGCGCACCCTCATCAACGAAGCAATCGCAATCGGGAGGGCAAAGGCTCATGCGACCTCAGCGGGCCGCCCACTCAGTTTTGCGGCCCGGGTTCGGTATGCCGTCGCCGACCGAGTCGTGTTGTCGTCGATCCGCAGGAGAATCGGTATGGACAAGCTGCGAATGGCGGTAACCGGTGCGGCTCCGATTCCCCCCGAGGTTCACGATTTCATACTGGCGCTTGGCATTCCGCTGTGTGAAGGCTACGGCATGACCGAATGCACTGCAGCGGCATCGGTCCATCGTCAGGACCACATCAAGGTAGGCACCGTCGGAAAGCCAGCGTTCGGTGTTGAAGTGAGGATCGCCGCCGACGGCGAGGTTCTCGTGCGTGGCAAGAATGTCATGCGCGGTTACCGTAAAGAACCGGAGAAGACGATGGAAGCGATCGACGTCGATGGCTGGCTGCACACAGGCGACATCGGTGTATTCGACGACGACGGATTTCTCAAGATCGTCGATCGCAAGAAGGAAATCATAATCAATGCCGCAGGTAAGAACATGTCGCCGACGAATATCGAGAACGCATTGGCGGCCAACATTCCGATCGCTGGACCAGTGGCCGTGATCGGCGAACAGCGGGTCTACAACACCGCCCTCATCACACTTGATCCCGACGCACTCGCGAATTTGGGCGCTCGGTCGGTTGCCGACTGGGTAGCGGATCCAGCGATCATCGAGCAGATCGAAAACGGAGTCGCGGCGGCCAACCAAACGTTGTCGCGAGTCGAGCAGATCAAGAAGTTCACGATCCTGACCGAGGTGTGGGGCCCCGGCAGTGACTGCCTCACCCCGACGAACAAGCTGCGCCGCAAGCCGATTGCCGCTCGATACGCCAAGCAGATCGAAGCGATGTACTGAGACCCGTCCCGGTTGACGCATTACCGGTACCGGTGGAACTGGCGAAGGAAAACAAGCTCAGGTTCCACAACCGACAGCGACGGCACTCCGCCTTAGGGATGCGAACTCCGGTCTGTCGGTCCGAGGTGGTGGGCCGGGTGGCGGTGTGCTCACCCGGCCCACCTGGTGGTTAGTCGAGGGTGATGGTGTCGGGGTCGACGGTGCCGGTCATGGATTTCTCGATGTCGGTGAGGGTGTGGCCGGTGACTTCGTCGAGGAAGTCGAGGTAGGCGGTTCTCGCGGTGCGGTGGTAGGTGTCTCGCCAGGCGTCCTTTTCGATGATGGATTCGGGTGCGCCGAGTGCGATCGCTAGTACCGGTCACCGCTTCGCAGCGGGTGTGGCGACTGCCGGTATTGGGGTGGTGGCGTCTGCGGTGCCCACCGACGCCCCTGGAGCCCCCGTCCTGCTGCCGACACCGACGCAACGGCGACGGCGATCATCATTCGCCGGTCAGATTGCGGCGCAGCAGTTTTCCGGATGGGGTCCGAGGCAGCTCGGCAAGGAAGACCACTTCGCGCGGCACCTTGTACCGGGACAGCTTTGCCTTCACGTAGTCACGCACGCGTTCCTCGTCGAGGTCGGCGCCCGCCCTGGGGACGACGTACGCGACCAGTCGCTGACCGAAGTCGTCGTCGGGTACCGGCGCGATCGCGGCCTCGTCGATGTCGGGGTGTGCGTACAGCAGGTCTTCGACCTCACCTGGGAAGACGTTCTCGCCGCCGGAGACGATCATGTCGTCGTCCCGCCCGTCGATGAACAGGCGTCCCTGCTCGTCGCGATGTCCGACGTCGCCGCTGGACAGCAGCCCGTCGATGCTCTTCTTATGGCCGCCGCCGCTGTAACCCGTGAACGAGAGCAGCCCGCCAACATAGACCGTGCCGGACCGGTGCGGTCTGTCGATGATCCGATCGTTCTCGTCGTAAATCCGGACAACCGAACTCGCAGGCGGAAGACCGACGGTGCCCGGCGCCGCCACCATGTCCGCCGGAGTGGCGACGGCCGCGACACCGACTTCGCTCGACCCGTATAGGTTGTAGATAACCGGCCCGAAGACTGCGCTCGCCTCCTCGGCGACCGCGACTGGCAGCGGTGAGCCCGCGCAGAACATCACCGAGACGCTCGACGTGTCGTACCGGTCGATGACGTGGGTGCCCAGGGACAGGATCCGGCCAAGCATGGTCGGCACGAGTACGACGGTGGTGCACCGGTGCTCGGCGATGGCCGAGAGTGCCTGCACAGGATCGAATCGGCGTACCAGCACGGTCGTGGTACCGAGCGCCACCGACAGCAGGAACTGGCTCAGCCCGGTGCCGTGGAACAGCGGCGCGCAGACGAGCGTAGTGCCACGGACCGGCAGCGGGATCCGATCGAGGAACTGAGCGGCGACCAGCGGCGAACGCACGGTGCGCGGTGCGCCTTTCGGCGTGCCGGTCGTGCCGCCGGTGAGCACTATCAGCTTTCCAGGCCGGTCAGGACGTCCCGCCGCGGGCAGCCCGGTGCCCCGGGCGACCAGGGAATCGAACTCGTCGCCATCTCCGCCGACAACCAGACGCTCGGTCTGAACGTCGGCGACCGTGCCGGCGAACTCGGCGTCGTGAACGAGCAGGCCGACACGTTCGCGCACACACACGTCGTGCAGTTCACTCGCACTCATGCCGGTGTTCATCAACACCAGCCCAGCTCCCGCCTTGGCGGCCCCCATCATGGCCTCGACCATCCGGCAGTGGTCCCGACAGAGGATCGCGACAATCGTGCCCTCGCTGTGGCCGGACCGACGCAAGGCGGCCGCGACGTGATCGGTCCGAACGTCCAACTCGGCGTACGTCATCGAACGGGCTTCGTCGACGAGAGCCGTACGATCGCCGAATCTGCGTGCCGCGGCCCGTAACGCACCGGCGACCGGTCCGTACGCATGCAGGTCAGCAGCGGCCGACACCGCAAGGTGTGGGCGGGTCACATCTACGATCCCGGAGGCTGCGACGATGCGCGCGGCGCGCACTCGACTAACGATGTTCCGGGTCAGGTCTAGCGCGCGCACGGCCATCGATCAGGCCCCGATCAGCGCTTTGGCGACGTGCGTCACCTGAATCTCGTTGCTGCCGGCGTAGATCATCAACGATTTCGCGTCCCGTGCCAGCTGTTCGACGCGGTACTCGGCCATGTAGCCGTTGCCGCCGAAGAGCTGAACGGCCTCCATCGCGACATCGGTCGCAGCCTTCGTCGAGTACAGCTTCATCGCCGACGCTTCGGCGAGACTCGGCATCTTACCGGCTTCGAACGCGCTCAACGCCTGGAAGATCATGTTCTGCACATTCAGTCGGGCGACCTCCATCTCGGCGAGCTTCAGCTGAATCAACTGGAAGCGTCCGATCTCCTGCCCCCACAGCGTGCGGGTCTTCGCGTAGTCGACCGACAATCGGTGACATTCGTTGATGATCCCGAGGGCGAGGATCGCGCATCCGACGCGTTCGACAGTAAAGCTCGAGCGCGCGCTATCGCGGCCGTCGCCGCCCTTGTGATCCTCAGTCTCGCCGAGGAGTCGGTCCTTAGTGAGGCGAACGTTGTCGAAGAACAACTCCCCAGTCGGCGACGAGTGCATGCCCATCTTCCTGAACGGCGACCCCTGGGTAAATCCGTCCATGCCCTTGTCCAGGACGAAAGTGAGGACTTTGCGTTCGCGCTTGTCGTCGCCGCCGCCGTCGAGTTTGGCGTACACGACTATCGTGTCGGCGTACGGCCCGTTCGTGATGAACGTCTTCTGGCCGTTGAGGATGTAGTCCTCGCCGTCTCGTCGCACGTACGTCTTCATGCCGCCGAAGGCGTCCGACCCGGAGTCGGGTTCGGTTATCGCCCACGCCGCGACCTTCTTGAGCGTGACGATGTCCTTGAGCCAGCGCTCCTTCTGCTCCAGCGTGCCGCGCGAGGCGATCGTCGCGGCCCCGAGCCCGAGGCTCACCCCGACGGCCGCGACGCTGCCGAGTGAGACGCCGGACAGTTCGCTGACGAGGACCGCCGCCATCGATCCCTGAGCAGCGAGTGGATCGCCGGCACCTGCTCCCGCCTTCTCCTTCTTCTCAGGTGCGGGCTCCGCGCTGTTCTGGCGCTCGGCGCGGTTCCGGGCTTTGGCGAGCATCGTGTCGACGGCTTCGCCCGCCATCACGTCCAGACCGAACTCACTGAACAGTTTCCGCATGATGTCGTACGGCGGAAGGTCGCCGTGCTCCAACTCGTCCAGGTGGGGACGGATCTCTTTATCGATGAAGGTGCGGACGGAGTCCCGCACGAGTACGTCAGTGTCAGACCATTCGAACATGGTTAATCAGGATCCTCTTCTACGTGGTCAAGGGAGACGCGCTGCGATGTCGGCGATGTTCCACGCTTCTTCGGTCTCGATGGTCTTCACGTCGTGCCAACCGGCGAGTTCGTCGATGGCTCCGCCCTGGACGGCGAACACCTTGCCGGTGATCGGGCAGTCCGCGGTCGCCAGATACGCGACGAGCGGTGAGATGTTCGCGGGGCTGAAGGGGTCAAATCCGCCCTCCTCGACATCCTCGGCCTCCGCGGCCATCATTGCGCCCATACCCGGCGTCGCGAGAGTCAGACGTGTCCGGGCAATCGGCGCGATCGCGTTGGCGCGTACACCGTAGCGCTCGAGTTCGTCCGCGGCGACCTGCGTCAACGCCGCGATGGCGGCCTTGGCCGCGCCGTAGTTGGCCTGTCCGGCGTTGGGCATCGTCACCCCGGATGCCGACGCGGTGTTCACGATCGCGGCATTGCGCGGCCGACCAGCCTTCGACTCGGCTTTCCAGTACGCCGATGCGTGACGAATAACCGCGAAATGACCTTTGAGGTGTACCGCGATCACCGCGTCCCAGTCGGATTCCGCCAAAGTCGGGAGGAATCCGTCGCGCAGGATGCCCGCGTTGTTGACGACGATGTCCAAGCCGCCGAACTCGGACACCGCCTGTGCGACGAGCGATTCGGCGCCCGCCCAGTCGGCGACGTTATCGGTGTTTGCGACGGCTCGACCGCCCGCGGCGACGATCTCCTCTACTACCTCTTGCGCCGGGCCTGCGTCCGCGCCGTCGCCGCTGTTGCTGCCGCCGCGGTCATTGACGACCACTACGGCGCCTTCGCGTGCGAACAGCAGTGCATGCTCGCGTCCGATACCTCGTCCTGCTCCGGTGATCACTGCCACCCGGCCGTCAAGGGCACTCATCTACGTAACTCCTTCGTGGGAAATGTCTGTCTGTGCGGTCAGCGAACGTGAAGTTCAGTCGGTGATCTCCGCGACGCCGTTGCTGAGCACCACTTCGTCGCCGCGCACGGTCTCGAACACGTAGTCGGTGACGCCGTCGGTGGTGCCTACCTTCCAGACGCGGGTCTGCAGGTCGTCTCCGGGGAACACGAACTTGGAGAAGCGGACGGCGAATCGCTTGACGCGCGACACGTCCGAGTCGGCGACTTCGGCAAGTACTCCCCAACCGGCCATCGCCATCGTGCACAGTCCGTGCGCAATAATTCCGGGCAGGCCGGCCTCCTTGGCGACGTCCTCGTCGAGGTGGATCGGCACCGGGTCGCCCGACGCGGGCGCATACCGGAATGTCTGATCGTCGTCGACGTGCGCGGCGATCGTCGCGATCGGCGGCGCGTCCTTCGCCTCGGTGTTGGGGGCGATCTCCGGAATCGCGTCGGCGACCTTTGGTCCGGCGTCGACGCCGCGGAAGAATCCAGACAGGTACTGTTCGTTGACCAGTTCTCCGCTCACGTCGTCGTGGCAGGTGAGATGGATGTAGACCAGCGAACCGGTGCTCTTGGTCTCCCAGCCGATGACGCGACCCTTGGACACCAGTGTGTCGCCCGGCCGTATCGGCCGGTGGAAATGGAAGTCCTGCTCACCATGGGTGATCCGTCCGAAGATCTCCATCGGCACTACGTCGACCGCGGGCGACATCATCGCGTCGAAGACCGGCACGATCGCGAACACAGGTGTCGCGATGTCGCCGGAGCGGTGCGCCGGGATCGGGTCGTTGACGGCTGCCGCGTACTCGGCGAGGCGCTCCCGCGTCACCTCGAAGCGCTCTTCGTCGCACCACAGATTGAGGCCGTCGAGGTCGAATTCGTGGATCTTCGGCGTCTCAGGCACCGGCGAGCGCTTCCAGCTTCTGGACCGATGCCTGGACCTGCTTGGTCGCGTCCTTCTCCACAGCTTTGCCGAGGGCGCCCTTGATGATCGAGCCCTCGAAGTCGCCCGAGACGTTCAGCACGGTCCCGTCGTCCGACGGGGCGAGTTCGAAGGCGAACTTCGCCTTCACGCCGGCCATGCCGGTGCCGTTCAGCACGAGCTTGGTCGGTTCGACGACGTCCTCGACGACCCACTCGATCTTGTTCGCCATGCCGAGCATGAAGATCTTCGCCGTGAGGTTCGCTCCCGACGCGAGGGTCGCGGGCGGCTCGGTCATCCAGCGCTCGTGGATGGTGAACCAATCGCTCCATGTCGAAAGGTCAGAGATGATCTTCCAGATGTTCTCGGGGCTCGCGGACAGGGTCTCGGTCTTCTCGATGTGTCCCATGTGAATGTCTCCTGCTTTGTCGTGGTGGTGATGGTGGTGATCTGTGATTGGCGACGCGGCGTCGATCGGTGACGTGGTGTTCAGCGATTCGCGCGCTGATAGGCGGTGACGACGGCCGCGCCGCCGAGGCCGATGTTGTGTTGCAGAGTGGCGGTCACGTCGCTCACCTGGCGGGCGTCGGCCGTCCCCCGCAATTGCCACGTCATCTCCGCGCACTGAGCGAGGCCAGTGGCGCCGAGCGGGTGGCCCTTCGAGATGAGTCCGCCCGACGGGTTGACGACCCACTTGCCGCCGTACGTGGTCTCCTCGTCGTCGAGGAGACGTCCGGCTTCGCCGGGCTCGCACAGGCCGAGAGCTTCGTACAAGAGCAGTTCGTTGGCTGAGAAGCAGTCGTGAAGCTCGATAACCTGAAAGTCGTCCGGGCCGAGACCCGCTTGCTCGTACACACTCCGCGCGGCCTGCACGTTCATGTCGTAACCGATGATGTTCTTCGCGGTGCCGTCGTATGTCGACCGGAAGTCCGTCGTCATCGCCTGTCCCACGATCTCGACGGCCTGGTCGGCCAATCCGTGCTCGGCGATGAAGTCCTCGCTGGCGAGGATCGCGGCGCCTGATCCGTCGGACGTCGGCGAACACTGGAGCTTGGTCAGCGGGTCGTAGATCGTCCGCGATTGCTTGATCTCCTGCATCGTGTACTCGTCGCGGAACTGGGAGTACGGGTTGTGGACCGAATGCTTGTGGTTCTTGAAGCCGATCTTCGCGAAGTGATCGGCGGTGGTCCCGAACTGCTCCATGTGTTCGCGGCCCGCGGCACCGAACATCCACGGTGCGGGCGGGAACAGGACTTCGGAGATCTCCGCGAGGGCCTGCATGTGGTTGGCCATGGGCTGTTCGCGGTCGTCGTACATCGCGCCGAGCGAGCCCGGCTGCATCTTCTCGAATCCGAGGGCCAGCGCGCAGTCCGCGAGTCCTCCTCGGATGGCCTGCGCGGCGAGGTAGAGCGCCGTCGATCCAGTCGAGCAGTTGTTGTTGACGTTGACGATCGGGATTCCGCTCAATCCGAGTTCGTACACCGCGCGCTGACCGGATGTCGACTCGCCGTAGACGTATCCGACGTAGGCCTGTTCGATCTCGGTGTACTCCACCCCCGCGTCGGCCAGCGCCTTGGCCCCCGCCTCTCGCGCCATGTCCGGGTAGTCCCACGGGCTGCCGTCCTCATTCGTGCGCCGGCCCGGCTTCTCGAACTTGGTCATACCGACACCGACCACAAATACTCGCTGTGCCCCTCTCGCTCCCTGTGCCACTTGGGGTCCTCTCCTCGATACACGGTCTGTGGATGGATTTACTGAGACGAACGCTACTGACCTGCGCGGACGGCGACGAGGACCGAAGCGAGGCAAGTGGGGGACCGAAACGATCACGACGCTGGTATCGTCTGCGCCACGAGCATTCCCCTGGTAAGGATCAGCGTGGCGTACACGATTCCGATGCAGTTCTTCCACGCGACGATCGAGGCGCTGTCCCGGCGTGACATCGACATCGTCGACGCTGTCCACGAGTCCGGCCTGGACTGGCAGGCCTTCGCAGCCGACCGTTCACGTATGACGCCGGAGCAGGCGACGGCGTTCGTGCGCAGCCTGTGGGATCAGACCGACGACGAGCTGCTGGGCGTCGGTCCGCGACATCTGCCGCGTGGATCGATGCGGTTGGCCGCGCTGACCGTCATCCACGCCCGTGACCTGCGGTCGGCGCTTAATCGCATCCTCGAGTTCACTGCGGTGACGACGGGCGTCCACGGCGCCCTCATGGTCGACGACGGGCTCGCCACCCTGCGGCTGGAGACCACACCCGAGGACTCGGTCGATCCGATCATCGCGTTCAGCGCCGCGGCCGGGGTGCACCGCTTCTCCTCGTGGCTCATCGACGCTCCGGTCACGGTTCAATCGCTCAGGTTCCCGTTCGACGCGAGCCACCTCGCGGCCGATTATGAGACCATCTTCGGTTCGCCCGCCGAGTTCTCCGCGAACGAGATGTCCATCTCGTTCGACGCGGCTCTCCTCAGCAGGCCCGTGATCCGCAACGAATCGGACCTGAAGCCCTACCTGCGAGACGCTCCGGGGTCGCTCTTCTATCAGAGAGGGAACGCGGCGACCGTGGCATCTCGCGTCCGACGGATTCTCGAGAACGATCCGTGGATCGATTCGGAGGCGCTGGCTGGCCTGATCTTCATGAGCGCCCCCAACCTGCGCCGACGCCTCCGCGGCGAAGGAACGTCGGTCCGCGCCATACAGGACTCAATTCTGAGTGACCGTGCGGTCGAAGCTTTGGTACACAGCGACGAGTCGATTGCCGAGATCTCAGCGCGACTCGGCTATTCCGAACCGAGTGCTTTCCGTCGAGCTTTTCGTCGCTGGATCGGGAGTGCACCCACCAGCTATCGGAGGCGGACCCCCTAGGACTCTTCGATGCACAGACCGAAAAGAATCCGTTCCTGACACGGCGACGCTGTGTCACGTGGTCAATCTCGCACTCACCTGTGGTCATTCGTCCCTGTGGTCATTCGTCTCCGACGCCCCTTACAGATCGAGTAGCCCACGATGCGGCGGGAGAAGATGTCTTTGGTGGCGCAGAGGTACAGGGCGAGTTCAATTTCGGAGCAGGAAGTTCGTCCACGCGCTGGGCGGTCACGGCATGGTCGGATCGATGGCCTGTGTCGGTGCAGCCGGTGATAACGCGGCGATGGAGATGCTCCTATCAGTGTCAAGGGGTCATTGGGGCAGCTTCGAGAAGTCGGAAGAGGTTCCGGGTGTAGTAGCGCTTTAGGCATCGCATCGACTCCCTCTTCGTCTTGCCTTCGGTGGTCCGGCGGGCGAGGTAGTCCTTGGTCGGCTGGTGATGCTTGGCCCGCGCGAGGATGACGGTGTGTAGTGCACGGTTGAGCTGGCGGTCGCCGCCGCGGGAGAGTCGGTGGCGAGTCTGGGTCTGGCCCGAAGTCGCCTCGAGCGGCGCGACTCCACCGAGCCTGGCGAACGCCGCCTCGTCGCGGCAGCGGCTGGGGTGAGACCACGACACCAAGATCTCAGCGGCGATGAGCACGCCGACTCCGGGCTCGTCGAGCAGCGTCGGCCAGGTCGTGCGCCCCAAGATTTCGCGTGCTGTGCGGACGGCGTCCAGCGAGTCGGACTTCGCGCCGTCTCTCGCCGGGCGCGTACTGGAGTGATCGAACTCGACGACGAACTCGCCTTTGGCAGTGAGCGCTGCAGCCAAGCCAGCGCTGTCACCAGTTCGTGCAGCAGTCCCTACCGTTCGTCAGCATTCAGGGTGGCAAGTCGAGTTCTCCGATGAAGGATCCAAGCTAGGCTTCGGGCAGGACGAAACTGACGAGACGTAGGGGCGCGTATGCGACGACTACTGGCCATCTCACTGATCGCGGGACTTCTGCTCACCGCTGTGGGCACAGTGTCCGGGACTGGGCGCGTTGAGGCCGCACCGGCGCGGGGCTTGGTTCAATTCCCGGTGTACTCGCCGTCGATGCACCGAACGATCATGAACAACGTACTGCCCGCCTCCGGTGGCGGGAGGGCTCCCGTCTTCTATCTCTTGCATGGCGCGGGTGGCGGCAGCGACCACATCGGCTGGGAGTGGAATACCAACTATCGCGAGTTCTTCCGGAACAAGAACGTGACCGTGGTGTCGCCGGTCGGCGGTGAAGGCTCGTTTTACGCCAACTGGCGTTCGCCCGACCCGAAGCTCGGCGTGAACAAGTGGCAGACCTACTTGACTAGGGAACTGCCGGCCGCGGTCAACCGGCACTTCGGCGGTAACGGTCGCAACGCGATCGCAGGCGTGTCGATGAGCGCTGGCCCGGCCGTCGACCTGGCGGCGCGAGCGCCGCGCCTTTACCGCGCGGCGGCGTCGTACAGCGGGTGCCCCGCCCAGGCCCTGGGCTTCCCCGCAGTGGTGGGCACGGTCATCGGACAGGGCGGTAACCCGCTGAACATGTGGACACCCGGAGACTACGTAGCGCACGATCCGGTACTGAACGCTGCGCGCCTGCGCGGCAAGGCGATCTACATCTCGGCAGGCGATGTCGGCCCCGAACTCCCGATCCGGGCCTGCTCGGATGCGTCGGCCGCGGCGCTGCGTGCACAGGGCGTTCGCGTGACCTCCGACGGACTGCGCGGCGACCATGGGTGGGCCGTCTTCGAAGGTGGGCTGCGTCAGTCGTGGCGGGTCATCGGGCCCGCTATCGGGGCGTGAAGTCGGCTGGGTGTCGCACCCGGCAAATGGGTGTTCTGTAGTCCGGAGGTTCAGCTCGGGTCCGCGATGTGCAGACCGTCGAGCACCATGGCGACCGCGTCGGTGAGTTGCCGGTCGGTGATCCAGCTGTTCGTTGTCACGCTGTGCAGCGCTAGGCCGTCGACCAGGGCGATCACCGTATGTGCGGCGAGTGCGCAGCGGGCGGGCGTGGCGGCGCCTCCCCATGCGTCTGTGAATGCAGCGGTGAGCGCCGTGTGGAGTTCCTCGAGCAGGCTCTGCTGGATCTCGGCAAGGTCGGGGGAGGTGGCCGCCCCCGCGGCGAAAGCGACGTAGACGCGGGCCTCGGTGGACCGTTCGGCGTCGAGCGGCAGGAGTTGGCCGGCCACATGAATCATGTTTCGGCGTGAGTCCGGTCCCAGTGGCAGGTCCTGCAGTCGCCGCCGAATACGGCGCGACGCTTCGGCGTACGCGCCGGCGAGCATCTGCTGCTTGGTCGGAAAGTGGTGCTGCACGGTGCCGATGGAGACATCGGCTGTCGTCGCGACCTCGCGCACGGTCACCTGGTCCAGGCCGTGGGTGGCCACGATCTCGAGCACGGCGTCCGAGACCGCTTCCCTGCGAGATCTCGCTGTTGACTTCTCCGACATGACGAGGATCATACAGATGTATGGACCAATACAAGCGTATGGGATTGTTCAACCGACTGACGCCTCCTCGCGGACTCGTTGCGGGAACCGTGGCGGCGATCGCAGTGGCGTGGACCGTCTCAGCACTCGAACCCGGGAGCAGCAGCACTGCCCCCATCGTGCAGAGCGCGATCTACCTCGCCTTACTGGCGTTGACGGTGGCCAATCCTCGCCTCAAGGTGAAGGTGGTCCGCACCGTTCAGCGATGGACGATCAATCCGGTTATGCGAGCGCTCGTTGCAATAGGGCTCAACCCGCTCGGCTTGGCGATCCTAGAGACCCGTGGACGACGGTCAGGTCTACCCCGGCGCACGCCGGTCGGCAATGGGCGCAAAGGGGAGTCGTTCTGGATCATCGCAGAACATGGGCTGCGCGCAGGATACGTTCAGAACGTTCGCGCCGACCCCCACGTACGGGTGCGACTGCGCGTCGGTCTGCGGTACCGCTGGATCCCGGGCATTGCCGCGGTGCTTGTCGACGACGATGCGTTGGCCAGGCAACGCCACATCGTTGCCTGGCACCCGCTCCGGGCGTTGAACGCAATCAACGTGCGCGTACTCGGGGCAGATCTGGTCGTTGTCCACGTGCGCCTGGACTGGTTCGGGAAGTCGGACGGCGCTGTCAAGAGCACGCGGACACTGGAAAGTACCGAAGCCCGAAAAGATGTACCGGTCAATAACTGACCTCAATCCGGACTAGCGTGAGGTCGGAACGTCACCGGAACACCTTTCGAAAGGCACCTCATGGCCGGCACATACACCCAAGTCACCATCGATCTCGACGTCGACGCTGAGCGGGCGGACCTGCTGACGCTGCTCCGCGATCAACGCGCACTGCTCAGAATCACCGCGCGCGGACTCACCGACGAGCAGGCGCGTAGCGCTCCGACGGTCAGCGCGCTGAGCGTCGGAGGTCTGATCAAGCACGTTGCTCGCGTCGAGCGGGATATGACGAGCCAGATCGTCGAACGCGACGAGAACTCCGAAGTCGACATGACAGCGTTGAGCGATGCCTACCAACTGGGGGAGGGTGAGACCCTCGACGGAGCTCTTGAGGACTACGAACGATCCGCCACCGAGCTCGATCGCGTCATCGCGAGTGTCGACAGCCTCGACGATCCGATTCCGCAGCCCACAGCGCCCTGGCAGCCCGAGCGCGAGTGGTGGAGCGTCCGAAAGCTCGTGCTGCACATGCTGCGGGAGACCGCACAGCATTGCGGTCACGCCGACATCGTCCGGGAGGCCATCGACGGACAGACCACGATGGCCGCCCTCTTCGAGCAGTGATGCCGATGATCCGCAGACCCGGACGACGGCGCCTGTCCAGCAGGCCGTCGCTGGAGCCATGGCGTCTGCACCGATCTGTCCACAGCGGCCTCGAGTACGGTCCGACCGAGGAGGGGCGCACATGAGTAGGGCGCGGCGCGGAGCCGTTGTCACCGGCGCCGGTCGCGGCTTGGGGAGGCAGACAGCGGAACTCCTGGCCGATCGCGGGTACCACGTTCTCGTGACCGACCTCGACGCCGATCTCGCGGCCGCCACTGCTGCCCAGATCGGTTCCCATGCGACGCCGATGGCGCTCGATGTGCGCGATGCCGACCAGGTGCAGGCCGCGGCGGACCGGATCGTCGAGGTCGCGGGCGGTCTCGACGTGTGGGTTAACAACGCGGGCGTGCTTGTCACGGGTCAGGCGTGGACCCAGGAAGCCTCGGTGCACCGTCTGATGCTCGAGGTGAATGCGCTGGGGACGATCCACGGAACAGTCGCCGCCATCAGGACGATGCGGCAGGCCGCGCGTGGCGGCCATGTCGTCAACATCGCCTCCCTCGCCGGGCTCACGCCGGTGCCGGGTGAGGCCGTCTACGCTGCGTCCAAGCACGCAGCCGTCGGGTTCAGTCTGAGCACGGTCGCCGACCTGTGGCTCGCCGGAATCGACGACATCGATATCTCGTGCATCTGCCCCGACGGCATCTGGACGCCGATGCTCTACGACAAGCTCGACGACCCCGCGTCGGCGCTGTCGTTCTCCGGGAAGCTGTTGTCGCCGGACGAGGTCGTCGCCGCGGTGGGCAAGGTCCTCGACGCACCGCGGGAGATCACCTCGTTGCCGAAGTGGCGCGGAGCGCAGGTCCGTATCGGGGCCGCGTCGCCTCGTGTCGGACGGGCGCTGATGCCGCTCATCATCAAGGCGGCTCGTCACAAGCAGCGGAAGATCAAGGATCGCATCGAGCGGTCGGGAACCGCCTGACGCGGGCAGACGTCTGACCCAAGGGTCGACGTCGGGGCGGTCGCAGCAGGAATCGTTCGCGCCCGGAACAATGGCGGTATGCAGTTGATCGATTTGAGCCATCAGATCAAGGACGGCACGGTGACGTATCCGGGGCTCCCGGGCCCGATGATCGGCCAGCACCTCAGTTTTGAGGAGTCGGCAGATCACTACGCTCCGGGCACCGAGTTCGCGATCGGCACGGTGACGATGGTCGCCAACACGGGTACCTACCTCGACACGCCGGCACATCGATTTCGGGGCGGTCGCGATCTATCGGATCTGCCGCTCGAACGGTGCGCGTTGTTGCCTGCACTCGTCATCGACGCCGGGCCCGGCCCGATCGAACAGAGTGCGCTGAGGGAGATCGACGGGATCTCAGGCTGTGCCGTGCTCTTGCGAACGGGTTGGGCCCGGCACTGGGGAACCGACTTCTACGGCGACGGCTCGCACCCGCATCTCACCGAGGACGCAGCCGAGTACCTCGTCGCCGAGGGTGCAGAACTGGTGGGCATCGACTCCGTCAACATCGACGACACCGTCGGCGGTCATCGTCCGGCGCACACCGTCTTGCTCGCGGCCGAAATCCCCGTCGTCGAGCACCTGACGAATCTCGACCGGCTCCCCGCGATCGGCGCGAAGTTCACCGCCGCTCCGCCTGCGATTCGGGGGCTCGCGACGTTTCCGGTGCGTGCGTTCGCATCGGTGGAGTAGTCACCACCGCGTGCTTGTTGCGCTCGGCGGGTCAACTCACAGATCGTCGGGACATCTGAATCGGATCGGCCGGAGCATCGCGTCGTGCGACCGTCGTCGGTCCTGCGCGACATCGGCGCAGCTATATCGTCAACGGGGCCATCCTCGCTGAAGACGGCCTGACCTGGCCGGGAGTGTTGGGCGCCTTCCTGATCACGGGAGTGCTGATCCTGGTAGTCAGCCTCACCGGCCGCGTGCGCGCGGTGATGGCGGCGCTCCCGCCGCCGATCGTGATGGGCATGGTCGCGGGCCTGCTGTTCTCACTGTCGTCGGAGCGCAGGGACTTTCGGGCCGAGGCCACGCGACTCCCGCTAGTCGAAGAACCCGTGGCGGCCCGCTCCGTGGGCGAATCTGGTGGCTCCGGCGACGGTGTCGGCCTGCAGGGATGTCAACCCGTGGAGGTACTCGTTGTGGAGTGCATCGTCCTCGGCGAGGCCCTCTTGTTCGAGAACTGACAGCCGGTCCTGCCGCATGCAGTCCTGGGGGAACTGGGCGATCTCGGCGGCAAGTCGGACCGCCTCGGGGAGTGCTTCGCCGTCGGCTACGACCCGATTCACGAGTCCGATGTCTAGGGCCTCGGCGGCACTCACGGCTCGCCCGGTGAGGATGAGGTCCATCGCCCGACTCGTCCCGATCAGGCGAGGCAACCGAACTGTTCCACCGTCGATCAGCGGTACACCCCAACGGCGGCAGAAGACGCCAAGGACGGCGCTCTGCTCGGCAACGCGCAGGTCCGCCCATAAAGCGAGTTCGAGACCTCCGGCAACCGCGTGGCCGGACAATGCCGCGACGACGGGCTTGCTCAGCCGCAGCCGGGTCGGACCCATCGGCCCGTCGCCGTCCTCAGCCACTCGGTTGCCTGAGCCAGCGGAGATCGCTTTGAGATCGGCGCCAGCACAGAACGTCCCGTGTTCACCGTGCAGCACGGCCACTGCGGCGTCGGGGTCGGCATCGAAGGCACGGAACGCGTCGGCGAGCGCCTCGGCCGTCCTGCGGTCCACCGCATTGCGGACTTCGGCGCGGTCGATCCCGATGATAGTCACAGGGCCCTGAGACCGTACGGTCACCGACGGTGCACGATGCTCGCTCATGACGCCGAGTACTACACCTCGAACGGGCTTCCGTCCAGAGGTGAGCCGACGGACCGAGGTCTGATCCGGCAAGTCACCAGATCATCGGCGCGAGCAGGGTCTCGGCGAAGTCCCGAAGGGCGTCCTCGTCGTCGATGTCGAGAGCACGCGACGGCGCGGTGATCAGCGATATGACCATGCGAACCTGAATCTCGGCGGCGAGCCGCAGCTGACGGTCGGGCATGGACGCGCCCGCGGCCCGCAGGGTGGCGACGATGCCACGGCTGAACTCGTCGACCATGTCCGCGGCTTGCGGTGCGCTGAAGCCGATCAGCACGTCGACGGCGTCCGGGTTGTCGCCGAGCACGCGCTTGAGCAAGTCGTCGTGGCTGACGTGCGACATCCCCAGGCAGAACGCTTCGACGACAGCGGCTCGAGGATCGAGACCGTGGACCTTCTCACTGATATCGCGCACGAACTGTCTGCGGAATCGGATGACGACGGCATCGAGCAGTTCGTCCTTGCTGGGGAACCTGCGGTACAGCGTGCTGCGACTGACGCCTGCGTCTTCGGCGATCTTGTCGATGCTCGCGTGCCGGACGCCGGAACGCCGGAACTCGCCCGCGGCTGCCTTGAGGATCCGGTCTTCCTGACGACGCTGCGTCTGTTCGCGTCGGTCGATCGTCCGTGAGGGATCTGATGAAGGCCCTCGTGCTGGCGACACCTGCCACTGCGATCCGAAGCGTTGGCCGGCTCGCGGGTCCGCGAATACCTCAACCCGCGTAGACATCCGGTGATCTGCGGGATCGTCGTCGTGTGCATCGCAGCACTCGTTGCGACGGCGGTCCTCGTCGTTGCGTTCACGCGGCAGTCCGGCGACCTGGAGTCGACGCGACAGCTCGATCAAGACAAGACTGCGGCCCAGAGCGTCGCAGGGAAGTACGCCGTGGGAGCCGCGACCTTCAAGGCCGATGATCTGCCCGCCTGGTCCGCCGTGCTGAAGAAGGGGACGGCCCCGAACTCAACTCGCGGTTCGACACGGCGGTGCAGACTCTGACCCCGCTCATCCAAGAGGTCCAGTGGTCCCAGACCGCCAAACTGATCGCTGCGACGACGGTCGACGTGCGCGCCGACCGACAGTTCGTCGTTCAGGTCTTCGTGTCGACGGCGATGACGAGCACCCAGAATCCGGACGGCCTGAACACCGTCACGCCATACACGGTGACCCTCGACCGGGACGAGAGCTGGCAGATCACCGACGTCGCCGGAATCGTCGGCGTCCTCTGGTCCGTGATGGACGCAGACCACCGGCTCGCCGCGTTCGGATCGTCGGTCCAGATGCAGTCGGACACGGTGCACATGAGTGCGTGGCCGTGGGTCGCTCTCGGGTGCTTCGCGGCTGCGTGCGTGGTCGGAGTCGCAGTGGTTCCGGGCGCGTCGTCGCCGTTTGCGGCTTCGCCCGCGGACACCGATGAGCTGGGCAATACTGTGGTCTGAGACCCGCCGAACGCACGCGAGGCACCCCCGAGTTGGCGAATGGGGCAAGTCATTGACCGACAGGTACTCGTTACTGTCCGTGTAGACCCAGATCCTGCGCGGGCGCCGCGTACGGTGTCTACGCCACCGGCCGCGCAACTGAAAAGATCATCACGCGCGAATCTCTACCCTCCCGCGCACGGGTCGGGCAGAGTTGCCGCTCGGGCCGTCCTCGGGGCGACACGAGAGAGGAACTCATGGCTGGAGAGCCCCCGCTGCTGCGGGTGAAGAACGCCGTCGAACAATCGTTGCCAGACGTCGTCCGGTCGTGGTTGGTCCGACTGATCGCGCTCGTCGTGTTCATCGCAGTGTGGTTGCTGATCGCCGGCCTGCACCTGGTCGACGAGAAGTTCCTGCCCGCGCCAAGCGCCGTCTGGGACGCCGCCGTCCGTGCGAGCACCTGGCACCAGGTAGCGCCGGGCGTTCCGCGTGAAGTGCTCGGCGAACAGAATTACTTTCTGTGGGAACACCTGGTGGCGAGCCTGCAGCGGATCTTCGCAGGCGTGGGCGTCGCGATCGTCCTGGGGCCGATTGTGGGCTTCGCGATGGGCATGTCGAAGACTTTCAACACGGTCACCGAGCCGTACCTGAACTTCCTTCGCGCACTACCGCCGCTCGGCTACATCGGCCTACTCATCGTGTGGTTCGGGATCGGCGACACCTCAAAGGTCTGGCTCCTGTTTCTCGCAGCCTTCCCGGCCATCGCGATCTCCACCGTCAGCGGCGTGCAAGGCGTCAGCCGCGACCAGATCAACGCCGCCCGCGCGCTCGGCGCGAACCGCCTGCAGGTGCTGACCGGTGTGGTGATGCCCGCGAGCCTGCCCGAGGTGATCAACGGCATCCGCATCGCCGTCGGCTTCGCCTGGACCACGGTCGTCGCCGCAGAACTCAACAACGGCATCCCCGGCATCGGTGGCCTGGCGTACCTGGCAGGTCAGCAGCTGAACGCACCGCTGACCATCGCCTGCATCATCGTCATCGGCATCACCGCACTGCTCCTCGATGCACTCATCAAATGGATCGGCGTGCTGCTGGTTCCGTGGAAGGGAAAGGCATGAGACCCGCCTTCGGCAAGGGCCGCCGTCTCGCGGCGCACGTCGCGGCCCTCGTCGCGATCGGACTGGCGTTGTCCGGTTGCATCGTCGAATCCGGGCGACCCGAACAAGCCCGCTCACTGGGCGATGCCACTCCCTGCCCCGTCGAACCCGACGAGTCCGTCACCGGCACTGTGCGGATCGGCTGGCAGGAAATTCCCAACGGCGACCTGATCGTCAAAGACACAGGCCTGCTCAACACCTGCCTGCCGAACGTGACGACCGAGTGGAGCAAGTTCGCCTCTGGCGGTGACGTCGTCCAGGCGTTCGGAGCGGATTCGCTCGACATCGGTCTGCTCGGCAGTGCGCCCGCCGCGAAGGCGCTGTCGGCCCCGCTGAACATCGACATGAAGGTGATCTGGATCCAGGACCGGATCGGTGCTGCCGAATCGCTCGTCGCCCGCGACCCGTCGATCACCAAGGTGGCCGACCTGCGTGGCAAACGAATCGGTGTACCTTTTGCGTCGACCGGCCATTACAGTCTGCTGACCGCGCTCGACAAGGCCGGAATCGGTTCTCAGACACAGGTGATCAACCTGAGCCCCGACGCCATCCGCGGTGCCTTCAGCGGTGGACAGATCGATGCCGCATACATCTGGGAGCCGACGCTCAGCCAACTGACCGGCGATGGCGGAAGGATCATTACGACCAGCGCCGACGTCGGTGAACTAGGTGCCGCCACCTACGACCTGGAAGGGGCCCGCGGCGGGTTCGTGCGAGACAACCCGGCATTCGTGAAGATGTGGACGACGGTGCAGGGGTGGGCCGCGAATCTGATCAACACGGATCCGACAAAGGCCGCCGAACACATCGCAGGCCAGCTCGGTGTGCCGGTCGAACGTATCGCAGACCAGATCAAGGGCTACGACTACTTCGACGCCGCTACCCAGGCAGGCCCGGAGTACCTAGGCGGACGGGTCGCCGGAGACATCCGCAGGACAGCCGAATTCCTGCTGCAACAAGGCGAGGTGCAAGGCGTCGGGTCGGCGCAGCACTACACGGACGGCGTTTACGCGGTCGGGACACGGTGAGGGGACACGATGAGCGGCACAGAACGCGTCGACCTGACGGGCGTCAGCAAGACCTACCAGGCGTCGAGCGGTGAGACGCTTGCCTTGGAAGCCACCGACCTGGCGATCGATCCGGGCGAGTTCGTGTCGATCGTCGGTCCGTCAGGCTGCGGTAAAACGACACTGCTCCGGCTGATCGCCGGCTTCGAGGATGCCACCGAGGGAATCGTCGAGGTGGGCGGGGTGCGCGTCACCGCTCCGTCTGCCGACCGCGGTGTCGTGTTCCAGGCGCCGACGCTCTACCCGTGGCTCACCGTGCGCGGCAACGTCGAATTCGGCCCCAAGGTCCGCGGCGTGAGCAAGACACAGCGACGTGAGCAGGCCGAGCGACTGCTGGAGCAAGTCGGCCTCGGGGACTCTGGAGACAAACGGCCGTACGAGCTGTCCGGCGGCATGCAGCAACGTGCCCAGATCGCGAGGGTGTTGGTGAACGATCCCGGCATCGTTCTGATGGACGAGCCCTACGGCGCCCTCGACGCGCTGACCCGCGAGCGACTACAAGTCGATCTGCTCAAACTGTGGCGCGAGGCGGCCAAGACTATAGTCTTCGTCACCCACTCGGTGGACGAAGCCGTGTTCTTGAGTACCCGTGTGATCGTGATGTCGGCTCGGCCTGGCCGGGTCGTGATCGACCGCGAGATAGAATTGCCCGGCGACGGCCCAGACGTGGTGCGGGACAGGTCGGTGACGGCGACCGCCGAGTTCCAGCGTTTGAGAACCGAACTGGCGGAGGCTATCTACGCGGCGCACGATTGAGTGGGGGTGTCCGCCACAGCGTCTGAGAGCTTCAATTTCACGGTTCATTCCGGCAGCGGACTCTGTAACGCCCTGAGGATCCGTGCGCTTCGTTCGGTCATCTCGCTCGCGGTGTACTCGGGGTGGTGAAGCCACCAGTCGACGAGTGAACTGACCGTTGAAGTCCAGACGTGTACCAGGGCGGACACGTCGTGCTCGTCGACGAGGATGTCGGCATACGTTGACCCGATGCCTGCCGCGGCCTGTCCGATCAGTGTGCGCCGATGAACCTTCGCCTCGTCAAGTGCTGCTCCTTTGTCAGGCAGGGACGTATCGAAGACGACGTTCCAGTCGTGGGGACGACCGTCAAGGGCGCTGAATATCGCCGCCAACACTTCGATGCCTCGAGGATCGACTTCTCCCGGTTGCCACGTCTGCATCGCGGTCTCGATCAGGCTGGTGATTCGCTGTCCTGCACGGCGGCAGCAAGCGCGGTACAGACCCTCCTTGGATCCGAAGTAGTCAAATATCAGCGGCTTCGAAATCTCCGCACGGTCGGCGATCGAAACCATCGACACCGCGGCGTATCCGCGCGTCCCGAACTCTAGTGCTGCAGCATCGAGGATCTGCTGTTCGCGTTCGGCGCGCGGGACTCCTTTTGAGCCTGACCTGCTACTACCCATTCCGGGGAGGCTACCCTGCGTGGCCGCCGATCGTGCGAGGGGTTGACATCCGTCGATGGCGTGCGCTTATATTACCGCCAGGTCGATTCTTTGTGTAACTACCAATCACATATAGATCGAAATCCTCATGAAGGACGGAGCTCTCCCATGGCACGCTGGACTGAACTGACCCCGGTCGACGAGACCTACTTTTCGATGGCGAAGCAGCGCTTCTCCTACCGTGTTGACGTGAATGCCGACGCCGACGATGTCTGGGCCGAGATCGCGTCCACCGATCCGCTTCCGTGGGTGCGTAGCCTCGACGCCCACTACACGACCCCCGAGCCGCTCGGTGTCGGGGCGCGGCGGGCGGTGTCCTCGGGAGGAGGACTGATCAAGTTCCGGGAGTACTTCTTTCGGTGGGATGACCGGGAACGTCGCCACAGCTTCTACGCAACAGAGGCGAGTGTCCCCTTCTTCCGCTCATTCGCCGAAGACTATCTGGTCGAGACCACAGCGACGGGATGCTCCTTCACCTGGACATTCGCGTTCGACCCTGCGCCACGTTTCGGTCTCTTCCTCGCCGCGGGTCGCCCACTGAACCACCTCAACTTCTCTCGTATGGCAGCCGATACGCGACGTCATTTCGGCAAACGCTTCCCAAAGGAGGCCCAGGCATGACCGCGGAGCAGCCGCAGCGTCCCGTCCGCTACTCAAGCTCGCCGGCACCGAGTGGCCTACGGGGTGCAGCGGTGAAGGCGATGACCCGCCTGATGAATTCAAGCAACCAAGACCGTGTGATCCGGACCGGTCTGCCCGATCGATTGAATTTTCCTCCCATATCGGCACGGCCGTTCACGCGAGGAGTCGCGCACTACGGAATCATGATCCCCGACCTGCCGCCGCCGCACCGCTTCCTGGCGAACTTGATCATCATGGGCAGCACTGGGTTTCGGGCATGGGACGACAACGACATTCCAGTCGGCTCCCCACGCAGAACCAGTCAGTTGGGCTGGGGATCCGCAGCTACCACGGGCGACTCCCTACACGTGTTCGACGCCGACGACCTGCACCATGAGTCCGACGGGAGCGTCCTGCAGTTCGGCGACAACTACAGGATCGCCATCACGTATCCAGAGATCTCCCTGCAGGCCCAACTGCAGGGGCTGGACGTCGATCTGCGGCTCACCTCGACCGACGTGAACACCTGGGTTTCCGACAGCGGCATCTACCGACACTTCACTTTGCTGTGCGCGTACGAGGGGCAGATCGCTCTCACCGACTCCGGGGAGCGGCAACAGGTGAAAGGTATGTGCACATTCGAGTACGGCACGGGCTACTTGCCGTACATGGACCTTCCTCGGCCGCTGCCGAAAGCGCTCAAGATTCCGGCGGACTTCTTCAGCTACCACGTGATCGCGATAGATCACGAGACACAGCTGGTGGCGTGCGTGATGGGTGCATTCGGTGACTTGACCGCCGGCATGGCCGGAGACATCCGAACCGCCGAGGACGGCTCGCGTCGGCTCGGCATCAGCTCGACATTCGAGGTCACAACTTTCGACTCGAAGCCGATTTCGTATCACGGACGGTCAAGAATGGTGATGCCATCGACCTTCCGGTGGACATTCGTCGAGAGCGATGGTTCGACGTCGTACATCGATGGCGAGGTCGACACTCAATGGCTGTACGCCGGCATGGGCTATATCGCGGGCTACCGCTGGTCCGGCGTGATCGACGGCTTACCTCGAGACGGACGCGCCTACACCGAGTACTCCGACCGGCGTTCTTGACCGATTTATGGACAGACGTCGAGATTCGCCGGATATCCGGTCCGTCCTCCGCTCAGCGATGCTCGAGCAACGCGGCCCGTGCCCTACACTCGACGAGCGCCCGCGCGCGACGATGCCGCGTTCGTTACTGGGCGGCTCAGCGTGTATCCGACCGGGGGAGTTCGCATGTCGAAGCGTCAGAGACCGTTGATCCCTGCGGACGATCCGTTCTACGCGTTGCCGGCTGATTTCGAGCACGACGTGCCGGGCGCGATCATCAGGACGCGACCCGTCGAGATCGGGTTCCTCGGCGTCGTTCCCCAACTCGTCGACGCGACGCAGATGCTGTATCACTCGACGACGATGAACGGTGAGCCGACAGTCGCCGTCACCACCGTCGTCCGCGGCAAAGGCCGCGCAGTGCCGACGCGTGTGCTGTCGTACCAGTGCGCGATCGACGCGATCGACAGCACTCAGTTCCCGTCGTACGAGTTCCAGCGCGGCAGCCGGTTCGTCGTTTCGGTGCCCCGCCTGGAGTATCTTCTCGTCGCCGCTGCCGTACGCCGCGGATGGACGGTATCGATTCCCGATCATGAAGGGTTGCATGGGAATTGGGGAGTCGCCCGGGAGCCCGGCTACCACATTCTCGACGGCGTCCGAGCGATTCTGAACGATGAATCCGCCACCGATTCCGCGATTCCAGTCGGATTGTGGGGATACTCCGGCGGCGGTCTCGCCTCGTCGTGGGCGGCCGAGATGGCGGCCGAATACGCTCCAGAGCTCAACGTGATCGGCGCAGTCTTGGGGTCACCGGTGGGCGATCCCGGCGAGACGTTGCGTCGGCTCAACGGAACTGTCTTCGCCGGCCTTCCGGTGCTCATGATCGCCGCTCTCGCCCGCAACTACCCAGAAGTGTGCGCGTTGGTCGACGTGCACGGGACCGACCGCGGCAAGCAGGAACTCGAGCGCGCGGCCGGCATGTCGACGATGCAAGCGATCGGGGAGTTCGCGCGTCATGAGATCTCCGAGTTCACCGATCTGACGATGCCCGAGATTCTCGCCGACCCCGGACTGCAGACGGTTCTCGACGACATCCGACTCGGTGGGCGGGCTCCTGCCATGCCGGTCCTGGTGACCCAGTCCGTGAACGATCCGGTGATCAGCGTCGACGACGTGGCCGCTCAGGTGGACCGCTACCGGGGGGAGGGCGCCGACGTCACCTTTCTCCGTGACCGGCTCAGCGAGCACATCCTGCTGCACCCGTTGGCCGCGCCGCACTCGATCGCCTGGCTCGACGACCGGTGCGAGGCCGGGCTCCCGGGGACGGCCGAGCCCGGGGAGACGACGACCGTCTGGTCGATCGCGCTGTCTCGCGTATGGCTCGTCAATGTCGTCGAACTGCTGCTCGTCGTCGTACTCGTCGTGTGCGGCCGCGATCTGCGCAGGTCCGAGCGTACGCAGTAGCGCGGCCAGTACTCGCTACCCGCCGAACGATCCGTGCCGCCCGGTGTCGTCGGCCACGACCCTGTTCAGCAAGCCGATGTCGAGTGCTTCGGCCGCGGTCACCGGCCGCCCGGTGAGGACGAGGTTCATCGCGCGGCTGGCGCCGATGAGGCGGGGCAGCCGCACCGTACCGCCGTCGATCAGTGGCACGCCCCACCGTCGGCAGACGACACCCATCACCGTGCTCTCCTCGGCGACACCATTTCCGAATCCGGCGGCGATCGTCTTCAGATCTGCGCCGGCACAGAAGGTTCCGCACTCCCGTGCAGCACTGCCACGGACGCGTCGGGGTCGGCGTCGAACGTTCGGAACGCGGCGGCGAGGGCCGCCACGGTCGGACGGTCCACAGCATTGCGGACCTCGGGCCGGTCGATGCCGACGATGGTCACCGGTCCACGTCCGGTGAGCGTCACGTTCGGGTGAGGAGCCATGGACCGATCGTCGAACTCGGCACCGCGCAGGCCATCCCGCTCATCTCGATCAGCGCAGGCCGATCGGCGTCACGCCACGTCGACCGTCGGCTTGTAGATGTCGAACCAGTGGTAGAGGTCGAGCACCCGATCCATCTGGTTGCGCAGCTCCCCGGAGACGGTGGTCGCGTCGGCGCGGCACATTGCGCGCACCGCGTCGCGTTCGACGATGCCGAACAGGTCGCTGTCGTCCCCGACGATCTCGGACAACTGCTTCTGCAGCGCTTCGGTGTATCCGAGGTCCTGCGTCGACGGGTAGGGGCTCTTCGTGCGGTCGATTACCGACTGGGGGAGGACGTGTCGAGTGGCGGCGCGCAGCAGACTCTTCTCGCGGCCGTCGAACGTCTTGAACGCCCACGGCGTGTTGTACACGTATTCGACGAGTCGGTGGTCGCAGAACGGGACGCGCACCTCGAGGCCGACGGCCATCGACGTGCGGTCCTTGCGATCGAGGAGCATGCGCACGAATCGGGTCAGATGGAGATGGCAGATGACCCGCATGCGCCGCTCGACGTCTGATTCGTCTGCGACGGCGGGGATTCCGGCGAGCGCCGTCGAATATTCGTCGGCGATGTATCGGTCGAGATCCAGCACGTCGCGGACATGCGGGGTCAGCATGGCGCTGCGGGAGTCCATCTGGGTGCCGGAGAAGGCCAGCCACGGGAAGGTCTCGGCGTTGCGCGACGTCTCGTCGAAGAACCAACGGTAGCCGCCGAACACCTCGTCGGCGGACTCGCCCGACAGGGCGACCGTCGACTGCTCCCGGATCGCCTTGAACAGCAGGAGGAGCGAGTTGTCCATGTCGCCGAGTCCGGCCGGGATGTCGCGTGCGGCGACGACGGCGCGACGGACGTCGGGGTCGGTGAGCTCGGCGGCGTCCAGGACGACATCGCGGTGCAGCGAATCGACGCGACCGGCGACGTCGCGGATGAACGGCGAGTCCGGAGTATCGCGCATGCCGTCGGGGGTGAAGTTCGCCTCTTGGTCGGTGAAATCGACCGAATAGCTGTGCGCGCGTTCGCCTTCGGCGTGCAGCTTCGCTGCGGCGAGGCCGGTGAGCGCACTCGAGTCCAGTCCGCCGGACAGCAGGACGCAGCGGGGGACGTCGGCGATCAGCTGACGGTCGACGATGTCGGTCATGAGCTCGCGGACGTGATCGACCGTGGTGTCCAGATCGTCGGCGTGTGCGTGCGTCGGAAGCTGCCAGTAGGTGCGGGTGGAGCAGCCGCGACGGTCGACGGTGACGATGGTCCCCGGCTCTACCTCGCGGATGTGCTTCCACAGCGACCAGCCGGGCTTCTTGGTCATCGCGAACAGTTCGCGGAGGCCGTCGGCGTCGACGTCGCCGGGTACTAGCGGGTTCGCGAGCAGGGCTTTGGGTTCGGAGCCGAACACGACGCCGTCGTCGGTCTCCGAGTAGTAGAGCGGTTTGATGCCGAGGCGGTCTCGGATCATGACGAGCTGGTCGGTCCGAGCGTCCCACACCGCGAACGCGTACATGCCGTTCAATCGTTCGGCAACGGCCGGCCCCCACTGGAGGTAACCGTGCAGGACCACCTCGGTGTCGCTCTCGGTCGTGAACTGGTGGCCGAGTCCTGTGAGCTCGGCGCGCAGCTCGCGGAAATTGTAGGCCTCACCGCTGTAGACGATGGCGAGTTCGCCTGCCGGAGTGGACAGCGTCATCGGTTGTCGGCCCAGTGGCAGGTCGATGATGGCGAGACGGCGATGACCCAGCCCGACGTGGTCGGCGATGTAGGTTCCCGCATCGTCCGGGCCGCGGTATCGCATCGTGTCGGTCATGGCCTCGACGATCTCGCGTTGTCGCGCGATGTCCCGCTCGAAGCCGACCCAGCCGACGATTCCACACATGTACAGACCCCCTGATCTCGTTTTGTCGAGCACGTCGCCGTGCCGCGATTTAATTCGAATGCCTAACTAATTACGCCTTCCGGTCTATCACGAATGTGTGCGTCCGGCGATGCGCGGGTACGGGAACGCGAGATATCCGAACAATTCCGGAATCGACAGCGAGGCACGTCGATTCGTGTCGAACCAGGTGCTCGGTCTGGGGCACGGGTAGCATGACACAACTGCCGTCGTCGACGGCGCCATGAGGGGGAGGACACCATGTCTGAGTCGAACCGTCTTGTCACCCTGGCCGGGGCCGGCCTCGCCGCCACTGGCGTTGCGCACTTCGCCGTGCCTGACGCCTTCCGGGGGATAACCGAGGCGGCGTTCCCGGACGACACAGAGACCGCGCTGAAGATCAACGGCGGCCTCGAGACGGCGATCGGCGCGGCCATCGCGGTGCCGCAGACCCGCAAGATCGGCTTCGTCGGTCTAGGCCTCTACGGCGCCTACCTCGCAGTGAACTTCGTGAACGCTCGCTCAGGGAACTGAACTCACGGATTCGTACTCAGACGTGATGCCACCTCCTCCAGCACCGTGACGTCGCCGCGATAAGGTGCGTCCTCGCGCGGCCAGTGGACGATCACGTCGCTGAACCCGACCGCGGTGGCGCGCCCGACGAGATCGTCGAACGCACCGACCGAGGCGAGTGGGGAGACGGGCGCGAAGTCGAGCGACAGATACGTGTCGATACTCCGCCCCGCGGCGGTTTCGACGAGCAGGTCGTGATTGGCGGCGACGTCGGCGAACCACGAGTCGAGGGTGTCCGCGGCCGAACCCGTCGTCACCCAGCCGTCGCCGTTCCGGGCTGCGAACCGCACCGAGCGAGGCCCGTTGCCCGCGAGGATAAGCGGCACTTGCGAACGGACCTCGCCGCCGACCAGACGCATGTCGCGCGTGGCGAAGAAGTCACCGTCGACGGTGACGTGGTCGTCACGCAGGGTGCGGTCGAGGACGCCGACGAACTCCTGGAAGCGGTCGACGCGTCGTCGCACGGGCAGCTCCGGCTGCCCCAGAATCCCCGAGTCGGGTGATCCGCCGACGCCCAGCCCGACGAGCAGCCGGCGCTCGGAGATGTCCGCGACGGTCTGGATTTCACGCGCGAATGCCGCCGGATGACGGAAGTTCGGCGACGCCACATACGTGCCGAGGCCGATGCGGGACGTGACCGCGGCCGCCGCGGTCAATGTCGGCATACAGGAGAACCACTGGGAGTCGGGGAGTCCGCCCCACACCAGGTGGTCGTATGTCCACGCGTGGTGAAATCCCATCTCCTCGGCGCGTCGCCACAGCGGGCGGGTCGTACGCCACGGCATGTCGGGGAGGATGCAGATCCCGTATCGCATGGTGGCCAGAGTAGTCAGGCTCCGCGGAGTCCGCGGTACACCGCCGCGCCGACGAACGCACCGAGGTTGTACGGCGTCCACGCGCCGTCGTCCGCCTCCCGTGATGCGAGCAGTGTCCGGACTGCTCCCTCGCCCGACGACACCCAGAACTCGACGAGTGCGGGCAGCTTTCGGTCTGCGTCCTGCGTCCCCCACGCGGCGAGCGTCGGACGGAGAAGATCGCAGCAGCGGGCGAGTACGAATGCGCGGCCCCGACCGAACAGGTCCGTCACCTCCGCATCCGGGTTCCCGTAGAGGAGCTGCCACGACTCCGGCCGTGCGTCGACTGCTTCGAGCAGCGACCGGAACCCTTCGACGAACACCGATTCGGTCGCGTTCACGCGGCGGTCGCGGAGAATGCTCGACAGAGCTTCGCCGAGGTAGGTCTCCTCCCGCGCGATCAACGCGCCGAGGATCTCCGACCGGCTCGGGTAGGCGGCGTACACGACCGGCCGGGTCACGTCGAGAGCCGATGCGACGGCGGCCATCGTCACCGATGAGATGCCGTCGCGGCTGGCGATCTCCAACGCCGCATCCAAGATCTGCGGACGGCGGCGGCCCGGACCGAGGTGCGGTGCACGCGTCCGTGACGTGCGAGAAACCACCGCCACACCCACCTCCCGCTCGATTCGTCGAAGCAACCTCCCACCCTACGGTTCAGTGAGAAGCTCCGACTCCGTCGGGGTAGGCAGCGGTTCCGGCTCCGCCGGGGGCACCGAGGTACTTCGCGCGTGCATCGGCGACGGTCACCGTATGCGCGAACGTCGGTGTCCCCGCATGGCGATGCTGGCGGTACAGCCCGCCGGTCATCGGTCCGATCGCCTTCGACACGAGCCGGTCCATCAACTCTGGGCTTCGGGACATGTTGCTCACCGCGGCCCGCGTCGCTGCCCGGTAGGCGACGTCGACGGCGGCAGGCTGGTCGAACCCGCCGAGTGTCCGCATCCACTTCGGCAGCGTCGCGATCGCGGCCGGTGCGACGAGGCGGCTCGACGCCCACACCCGCGGCCCGCGGTCGAGCGGCGTGTGCAGCAGGTAGTGCATGCCGCGTCGTGCGCGTTCGGATACGCACAGAGTCGGCCGGACCGACTCGAAGTAGTCGTGTACTTCGTCGCGCGACGTCGGCACGTCCGATGGGCGACACGTCTGCAACTCGGCGGCCACCACGCAGTCGGCCCAGAACCGCTGCTCCTCGTCCGGCGTCAACGTGCCCGGCCCGTACATCTCGTAGCACTTGAGGACCGAATGCCAGCCCGTCACATGGATCCACAGCTGCGACGCGGGATTGTTAGCGTTGTACCGTTTCCCGGAAATCGGCTCGATCCCGGTGGACGCCGCGTGCACCTTCATCAGATGGTCGGCGGCGGAGACCGCCATTCGGCTGTCGCCGACCGCAGCGATCAGGAAGTACGCGAACGTATGGTCCAGCCTCCCGTACGGGTCGCTGTAGATGCCGCCGACGTCGGCGACCGACGCTGTCAGATCGGGGTCGAAGTGCTCGAGTGTGACGGCCCGCTGGAAGCCGATCAATGCGGTCGGCGCCGTCCACACCTTCCAGGTTGGGGAGCCGGGGCCGAAGAAGCCGTAGTCGGTCGCGCGCAGCGGCATCGTCGGCGCGCCGAAAGCCGGTCGGGACGTGGTCTGTTCAGTCATGGTTCCTCCAGTGATAAGAGTCGCAGGTCACGGCTTCATCGTGTACGCGCCGGCGAGTCCGCGGGCCCGATGCAGGACACGGTCGGCGCGGTCGAGGTCGGGGACGGGACGCCGGACGAGGTCGAGCGCGCGCGTCTGCTGCAACGTCGTCGCCGTGGGCTTGGTGTGCAGAGAGACTGCGTGCCGAGAGAACTCGCGGACGAAGACGTCGAAGAGATGGTCGAGGACGTCGGTGTCCGCGCCCTCGATCCGCGCCTGCTCCAGGACGAGCTGGGCGTACGGGATCATCGTGAACAGTTCGCCGATGGAGAACAGGAAGTCGACGTCGCTGCGCTGCGCGGCCGTCGGTTCGGCGGCGGCGAGGAGCGTTTGGAAGGCGAGCGCCTGCTGGGTGAACACCGCGACGTTCGGGATGTGAGCGAACCCGTCGAACACAGGGCGCCAGTCTCCGAACGCGATCTTTCCGAGACCGGAGCTCGGCCCTTGGCGGAACAGGAACGAGTCGTCGGCGGATTCGCGCCGCACCGGCACCTCGCGGACGGCGGCCATTGCGGCGTCGGCGCGTAGCTGGGGCACCACTCCCGCTGCGAGCGCTCCTGCCCGCCGTAGCACTCCGGTCAACGGGGCCGCTGCCGGAACGTGTTTGAGGACGAGGAGCCCGACGTCGGACGGGCTGAACATGTACGCGGGCATGAACTTCAGCGACAGCGCCATGTTCACGTGGACGGTGCCCTCCAGGCGCGGCAGACCGAACATGGAGGTGAGCCCGCCGGGGAACATCATGTCGTTCTCGAAGCCGCGCGCGGCGATCACGTCGGCGATGTCCTCGTAGATCTTCATCCCGGTGCGCGTCACCGACATCTTCTCGATCGCGCTGATCAACAGGTATCGGCGGTCGTCGAGGTCGGCCGATCGCATGTAGTCGACGGCGCGCTCGCTGAACATCTTCATCCCGGCCAGTCGGGCGTAGCTGTCGGAGACGAGTGCCTTGACCTGTGGGAACTCAGTCACACGGTGGCCGAACAGGATGCGGTCGTCCGAGTGGGTCAGCGCCTCGTACATGGCGTTCTCGCATGCGCCGATCGCGCCGAAGCCGAGATTGAACTTGCCGACGTTGACGGTGTTCATGGCCGCGTCGAACGCCGCACGGCCGGTGTGTAGGACGTCGTCGGCGTCGACGGGGTAGTCCTGCAGGTCGAAGGCGGCGACATACATCTGTGAATCGACGACGTTCTTGCGCAGCCGGTAGTCGGCGTGCTGAGAGTCCGCGGCGAAGAACATGTAGCCTGCGTACTCGTCATCGGTGATGCGGTGCGTCGTGTCTGCCGAGTCGATGACGGGTGCGTCGCTGCGACGACCGAACACCGACACCATGCGAGCCGCGTTGCCGTTGCCGATGTAGTACTTGCCGCCGTTCGCGACGAATCCGCCGTCATCGGCGGGGTCGAGCAGCATGTCGGTGGAGTAGACGTCGGCGCCGTGTGCCTGCTCGGAGAGGCCGAACGCGAAGATGTCACCGTGCTCGAGGCTCGCGGCTGCACGCTTGCGCGCCGCCGGGTTGGTGCTCTGCCAGATCGGCATCAGGCCGAGCACGGTGACCTGCCAGACATACCAGTACTGCATGCCATAGAAGCCGAGGATCTGACTCATCCGCGCGTTGCGAGCAGTGTCCCAGCGCTTGTCCGGATCACCGTCCGCCATCGCCTCCGGTGTCAGGAACGTGGCGAACACCCTCTCGCGTCGGTTGAAGTCGAGGAAGTCCTGGTACCAGACCCGGTCCCGATTGTCGGCGAGCAGTCGCGCCTTGCCGAGTCCCTCGAAGTAGTCGACGGTGCCGCGCAGGATGCGCTGCGTCGCAGAGTCGAACTCGTCGAACGTTTGCGTCGTCGGATTGAAGATCTCCATGGCGCCCTTCTCAGATTCCTACAGTCGTGTAGGACCAATTCCTACACTAACGTAGCATTACGTGTCGACGGTGAGAAGGCCCACGATTACGTGCGCGCCGATCAATAGGCTCCGACCTGCACGGGAATCCGGTGACCGCAGTGTCGGGCATTGATGGCAAGGCGTGCCGCGCATAGATTTCCAATGCACAGACATTCATCACGAGCGGCCGAGAGGCTGGCTCTTTGACGCCGCAGCAACCGTGGATTCTCCACAAGGTGCTAATGCCAGAGACGATGAACCCGCCGCGGGCGACTCCGCCGGTTCTTCGCCCGTTCATGATCGATGGACGTGTGCCGGTCCAGCGCCCCTGGGTCGACTGAGATCGAACGAAGTCCAGCGACAGTCCGGACAGGGAAGGTGCACGATGACCGCGACATTCGACACCCGGGCGCGCCGCCCGGGCGGGGGCCGAGCACTTCGACCAAGCAGCGGGATGAACCAGACCTTGGCTCGGGCCAGGATCTCCGTTGCGGTGGCTCGCCTTTTCGTCAGACAGGCGGGTGTCGCGTGCGGACTCCGATATGGAGTCGACGAGCGGTCTTGAAGCCCGGTGTCGCCGTGACGTCGCCACCGGTTGACCCACTTTGAGGCGCATGCCCGAGAGATGCCCATCTCGGTCGACACGTGGGCGATCTGCCGGGTCTTGCATCGCTCAACCAGCCGACGGCGGCCTTCGATACTCAATGGTGCGTTGGCGTGAGTCACGACGCTCTCCCTGTCGTCTTGGCGGGCTGTGGTTCGCTGCGTTGGGCGGGGATTGCGGCCGCCGTGGCGATCACGGCGAGGAGCGCTACGGACATGAAGACGAAGGCGGCTCTGTCGGTGCCGGCGATAGCCGCGGCGGCGGTCGCGGCTGCGAGGCCGATCGCGCCGCCGAACTGCTTCGCAGTGTTCATCAGGCCAGAGGCTGCGCCAGCATGTTCGGGACGAACACCTGTGGTGACGAGCGTGGCGAGCGGTGTGTTCATCAGGCCACCGCCGATCCCAATCGTGACGGTGGGAACCAGGACGGCGACAGCGAAGGACCCGCCGTCGACGACTGTGAGCCAGATCAGTCCAGGAACGGCGATGACGACACCGGCCACGATAAGCACCCGGGGTGCGCGTCGTTTCATCAGGCGCGGCGTGAACCAGAGGTTCACGACCAGCATGCTCGCGGTGAGAGGGAGGAACGCCAGACCGGCCTGGATCGGCGAATAGCCAAACTGAGTCTGCATCCGGTACGTCAGAAAGTACCACAGGCCGACTTGGAAGCATGCCCCTGTCGACGCGGTCGCAATATTGCCGAGGACTATCAGCCGGTCTCGTGCGAGATCGCTTGGCACGAGCTTGTGGGACGTGCGGCGCTGTTGAAGGACGAGCAGGACGAACAACGCGACCGCGAGCGATCCCACTACGGCTAGAAGGCCACCCGAGGCTCCCTCACCTGCGACGGACAGCGCGTATATGGCGCCCGTGAATGAGGCTGTTGCCAGCCCCGCGCCGATGAAGTCGATGCGCCCCGTGCTGCGCTGTGCGGGGGTCCGTCGGTGGAGAACGAGGGCCGCGATGACGATACCGGCCCCGATGGGGAGGTTGATCAACAAGGTGGCTCGCCAGGAGACTAGATCGGTGAGCAACCCGCTGGCGATGTTGCCCAATCCGCCCCCGGCCAGGCTCACCGCGGTCCAGACAGCGATGGCTCGCGTTCGTTCCGGGCCCTCAGCATGGGTGGTCGTCAGCAAGGTGAACGTCGCCGGAGACGCCGCAGCGGCAGAGATGCCCTGTGCGGCACGGGCGGCGATGAGCACCCAGCCTTCCGTCGCGAGACCTCCGATGAGACTCGCCAGGGTGAATGCCGCCACGCTCCAGGCGAGCAGCCTCGCGGTGCCCACGACGTCGGCCAGTCTCGCGCCGACTAGGAGCAATCCAGCGAAGCCGAGACTGTAGGCCATCGCCACCCACGACGCGGCAACCCCGGAGAGTCCGAGGTTGGCCTGGATCGAGGGCAAGGCGACATTCACCACCGACACATCCAGTACCACGATCAGCTGAGCCAGACAGGATGTCCAGAGCCCGAGCCGCTGCAACCGGGTAGACATACCGCTCCTTGATACGTTCGTATCATCTGGTACGAGCGTATCATCGATGGAATGGAAGGAGTCTTGGATGGCGGAGTCCACGCGCAGAACCGAGATCATGGAGGCCGTCGAGCGCCTCCTGGCCCGTGGCGGGCTCAACGCCGTCACCATGCGAGCCGTCGCCGCCGAAGCAGGCGTATCCCTCCGACTCGTCCAGTACTACGGCAGCACCAAGGATGAGCTCCTCGGTGCCGTGCTGGATCGCCTTGCCGACCAGAGCGTCGAACGGTGGCAGGCTCGTGCCCGACAGTGGGGATGCCAGTCGCCGCTCGAGGTCATCAAAGCCTTCTACGACGAGGCGCTACCAACAGATCGGGCGAGCCAAGATTTCCACCGCGTCGGCGTCTCCATGGAGGCTCTGGCGCTCACCGACCCCAACATGGCAGGGCAGGCCTATCAGAGACATCTGAGCGGGCTTGGAGACCACCTTGCCGGCGTCCTGAAGTCCAGTGGCCTTAGCGCGACGGCCGCACACTGCCTGGCACTGGAAGTAATGGCATTGGCCCACGGAGTCGGGACACTGGTTATGACAGGACAGCTCTCCGAGGCCGACGCCCAGACGCTGATCAAGAACTACCTCGAACGACTCGGACCACAACTATCCCCATGACCGCGAGGACGTCCTTTGCGACCGTCATGAACCTCCTGCCCCGCAGCATCTAGATGGACCATGTGCCCGGGATACTTGGCGGTGATCTTCTTGGCCTCGCGGTTCGTCTGGCCGTTGGGGTCGATTCGCGATGCCGGCCACTTCTTCTCCCGCCGCATCGACTCGATCCGCGCCACCGTCTCACCGGGTGTCGCAGTCAGCTGCCGGACTGGAGCGGACGGGCGGTCCAGCAGCCCGAGCTTGCGGTACCGGTTGACCCATTTCGACGCGGTCGCCCGCGAGATGCCTATCTCCGCAGCCACGTGCGCGATCGGACGGGTACGGCAGCGCTCGATTAGCCGTGTGCGCTCCTCAGGGGTGAGGGGCGCGTTCCGGTGGCTGCTCACTCCGCGAGCGGAACCGTCTTGGCCGCCGTCGTGTTCACGATGGCGGTGAGGGTGGCGGTGAGCACGGATCGGTGTTTGCCTGCGACCCATTTGGTACCGCGATCGTCGCGGTACTCGATGAGAGTGATTGCTTCGCTGTCGTTGCCGGCACTAGTGCTGGTCTGGTGAAGGTCCAGGATCTCGATGGCGAACCCGATCTGGGCGAGGGCTGTGGTGAGCGCCTCGACCGGGCCGATGCCGCCGTGGCTGCTGGTGTGTTCGATGCCGCTGGCTCGCAATGTGATGGTCGTGGTCTGGCTGGTTGTGTCGAAGCCGGCAAGTTCGACAGGCGTCTCGGTCGGGGTGGCGAGGTAGGTGAGGTGGAAGATGTCCCACAACTGTTCGGTGGTGACTTCACTGCCGGTCGCATCCGTGTGCTGCTGGACGTGGCGGGCGAAGTCGATCTGGAGCCGGCGGGGCAGCTTGATGCCGTAATCGGTTTCCAGCAGATGGGCGATGCCGCCCTTGCCCGACTGCGAGTTGACGCGGATGACGGCGTCATAGCTGCGGCCGATGTCGGCCGGGTCGATTGGCAGATAGGGCACCTGCCAGTCGATGTCCTGTTCCGGCCGCACCTCGGCGGTGGCGCGGGCGCGATGCTCGACGAAGCCCTTCTTGATGGCGTCCTGGTGGGTGCCGCTGAAGGCGGTGTGGACGAGGTCGCCGACGTAGGGGTGCCGGGGGGGTGGATCTCGATGCGGTTGCAGTATTCGACGGTGCGGCGGATCTCGTCGATGTCGGAGAAGTCGATCATCGGGTCGATGCCCTGTGCGTGCAGGTTCAGGGCCAGGGTGGCGATGTCGACGTTGCCGGTGCGCTCACCGTTTCCGAAGATGCACCCCTCGACGCGTTGAGCGCCGGCGAGGACTGCGAGCTCGGCGCAGGCGATACCGGTGCCGCGGTCGTTGTGCGGGTGGACGGAGAGGATCACGGAATCCCGGCGCGCGAGGTGCTTGTGCATGTACTCGATCTGGTCGGCGTACACGTTCGGCGTGGCGACCTCGACCGTGGCCGGGAGGTTGAGGATGACGGGGCGCTCGGTCGTTGCGTCCCACAGCTCGGTCATGGCGTCGCAGACGTTGATGACGTAGTCCGGCTCGGTGAGGTTGAACACCTCCGGCGAGAACTCGAACCGCACGTTCGGCATGTGCCCGGCGAGCTCCAGCACGTCGCGTCCGCCGACGAGGATCAGTTCGCGCAGCTCGGCACGCTTTTTGCCGAGCACTACGTCGCGCCAGATAGGCGCGGTGGCGGTGTACATGTGGATGACGACGGGGTTGCGGATGCCATGGATGGATTCGACGGTGCGCTCGATGAGTTCGCGCCGGGCGGGTGTGAAGACGACGATCGTGACGTCGTCCGGCGCGATGTCGGTCTCGGCGATGAGCCGTATGAAGTCGTAGTCGGTCTGGGATGCGGAGGGGTAGCCGACCTCGATCTCCTTGTAGCCCATCTGGACCATGAGCTCGAAGAAGCGGCGCTTGCGCTGCGGGTCCATCGGCTCGGCCAGGGCCTGGTTGCCGTCGCGGAGGTCCACCGGCACCCACAGTGGCGCACCGGTGAGGCGCCGGGTGGGCCAGTCACGCTCGGTGAGTGGCACCCCCACGCGGGAGTACACGTCCTGGTAGCGGTGGGACGGCATCTGCGAGTGCCGTTGTCGGTTCCACGCGGGTGCGTGTGCGGGGACAGAGCCGGCCGGGGTGGAGATGTGGGAGAACGTTGCGCTGGTCATATCGGGCTCCTCCTTCGATGCGGTGTTGGCAGACGCAGACGATGGGCTGACCGGCGGCCGGCCGTCAGCGCGATGCGACCTGAACCTGCTGGCCGCCGGTGAGCGCGGTGAGCTGCGGGAAGGTCAGCGGGACCACGGTGTGCGGGGTGCCGGCGGCGGCCCAAATTGTGTCGTAGTCCCCTAGCGTCGCGTCGACCACGGTGCGTAGCGGCGCCGGATGCCCCACCGGGGCGATCCCGCCGATAGCCTGCCCCGTGACGGCGCGGACCCGCTTCGCGCTGGCCATCTCGATCACGGCCGCGCCCACCTGGCCCGCAAGAATGCCGGTGTCCACGCGGTGCCGGCCGCTGGTCATCACCAGCAGCGGGTCGCCGTCGGCGAGGAACAGGAGACTGCTGGCGATCGCCCCCACCTCGCAGCCCAATGCGCCCGCCGCCTCGGGGGCGGTGCGGGTCGAGTCCGGCAGTTCCCGCACACGGGCGGTGAGGCCGGCCTCGATCAGGTACTGCTGCACAATCCGGCTGCGCTCGGGCAACTGTTGGTCATCGGTCATGACGGATACTTCCTTCCTCGGAGAGATGCTGGGGGTAGTGCATGAGCAGGACGACCTCGGCCGAGCGTCCGCACGCTTGGAACATGTGCGAGGCCGCGCCCGTGTAGCGCAGGCTCTCGCCCTCGCACAACTCCCGCTCGGCGCCGACCGGCCCGACGCAGACACGCCCGCGCACGACCGTGACGGTCTCCTCGACCCCCGCAGCATGGGCGAGCGAGTCCTGCCGCTCCGGCGCCAGGGTCGCGCGATAGACCTCCACCAAACCGGAGCTGATCGTCCAACGGTCAAGCAAGACTGCACTAACCGACGCACCAGCGACAGGTTCGGTCTCAGCGGCGGCATCGTCAGACAGGAGCGCGCCGAGGGGAGCGCCCAAAGCGGTCGTCAACGCGAAGAGCGTATCCAGCCGAGCCCCCCGGCGATCGTTCTCGAGTTCCGAAATGGTGCCCTTGCCGATCCCGCTTCGCCGCGACAGCTCCGACAAAGACATGCCGCGCTCACCACGAAGCCGCCGCAGTTTGGAGCCCATTGACTCGTTCACGCATCACCACCGTTCTGATAACAGAACAGTAGCAGACGCATCCAGCCCCAGGAACCGACCCAGCCGGCTACCCAGGGCCCGCCTCGATGACCGAAAGACGCGTTCGACTGGGACGCTTGAACACCGGGCCGTAAACAACCTCATGGCCAGCAACAACTAGTCCACGGAGCTCGGCCAGGGTCACCAGTGGATGAACGGTGGAACCGGTTATAGGGTCCGCTGTCACGGCAGAGTCGCAGAGTAGTGGCGGCCGGGCCCCACGCCGTACGACGGTGAACGTGACGCCGACGAGGAGCACGACGAATTGAACGGCGCCGATTTCCCAGAACGGCAGGACGAGCATCGGGTCGGTCAGTGCGGCCTGCGACCCCACGTGGCGCGAGTGTGCGCGACGAAGCTGTCGAACGGCTCGACGGACCTCGTGGCACGCGCGACGATGATCACGCCTTCGATCCCCGACACGATCGCGCTCCCCGCGGCTCGGGCCCGCTCGGCGTCGTGGCCTTCACGCTCCAGCGCGTCGCCGATGATCGACGCGAGCCGCTCGAACGCTCTTGCGGCCTCGGCGGCGGCGTCCGGATACTCCGGGGCGCTCAACGACGCCGCGGCGAGCGGACAGCCGAGCGTGTAGTCGCTGTCGGTGAGGGCCGATTTCCAGTAGTCGGCCCACAGATCGAACGCGTCCATCGCGTCGTGTTCGGCGAGGAGGGCCGCGAGTTGGCCGCACAGGGCCTTGCCCGCAACGGCGGTCGCCTCGCAGAGGAGGGCGCCCTTTCCGGCCGGAAAGTGCTGGTACATGGAACGTCTCGCGACGTTGCTGTGTTCCAGGAGCGCAGCCATTCCGAATCCGTCGGCACCGTGCGTGCGCAGCATCGTGACCGCCGACAACACCAGTCGGTCGTGTACGGACGGGGTGGGCATGCCCACAGCCTAGCGCAGTAGAACGATTGGTATGTATGGTTCTAAGACATGACCCACGTCTTCGATGAAGCAACCGCCGTCGCCCGGCTCGACAAGACCGATGGCCACGTCGTCCGTGCCACCACGCACCCGGCTTACAACAACATGGTCGGGCCGTTCGGCGGGGTCACCGCGGCCACCGTCGTCCGTGCGCTGCAGGAGCACCCCGAAGCGCTCGGTGAGCCGCTCGCGCTCACCATCAACTACGCGGCACCGATCGCCGAAGGCGAATGGGATCTCGCGCTCGTGTTGATCCGCACCAACCGGACCAATCAGCACTGGACGTTCACCATCGACCAGAACGATCAGGTCGTCGCCTCCGGCACCGCGGTGCTCGGCGTGCGACGTGACACCTGGGGCGACACCGAGGGTGACGCACCGCAACTGCCTCCTGTCGACGATGTGCCGGCCGTGGACTTCCCGGACTTCATCGCGTGGGCCCGCAACTACGACAAGCGGTTCGTCACCGGAAGTCTTGAGGCCGCGAGCGACGATTCGACGTCCACGCTCTGGCTGCGCGACGAACCGCCGCGCCCACTCGACTTCCCGGCGCTCACCTCGATGACCGACGCCTTCTTTCCCCGCGTGTTCCTTCGGCATGGGACCTACATGCCCGCCGGCACGATCTCGTTGACCACCTACTTCCACGCGACCCGCGGCGAGCTCGCCGCACAAGGCGCGAATGCGGTCAGGGCGACCGCACGAGGCGCTCGGTTCGGCAACGGCCACTTCGACCAGTACGGTCAGATCTGGGGTGACGCCGACGTCCTGCTCGCCACCACCCACCAGCTCGTCTACTACAAGGACGTCGCACAGTAGATTGATCTGCATGTCGCAGACCTCTCGGGCAGTCGCCACAGTCCTCACCGGCGCCGCACTCGCTGCGACGCTAGCGGCGTGCGGGCAGCCGGAGTCGGTGGACCCACAGACACAGCGCGCGCTCGACTCGGCACTGACCGACGGCGAGTTTCCCGCGCGCTACAGCGTCGTGAAGCTCGGGAAGGATGCCGAGAGCGCGATCTCCGAGCAATTCGACGACAGCCGCAAGGACGCTACCGTCACGCCTGCGAGGTGCACGTCGGACGACGACGCACCCGATGTCGCGAAGACGGGCCGTGTGGTCGCGTCCAACGGTCAGTCGACGCTGAGTCAGTCGGTCACCGCGTCGAGCGTCGACGACGCGACGCTCCGCGCAGCCGTCACCGGGGAGTGCGCCCGAGTGCACGTCGAAGTGACGACCGGCGCAGCGAGCGGAACGACCCTCGACATCACCAACGCAGACGTCACGACGCCGACCGTCGACGGCCATCGCGGTGTCGTGTTCCGGCAGGTGTCGACCTTTCCCGACAAGGGTGGGGAATCCCGGGAACTCGTCATCGGGCGCGTGCCCGTGGACGGCTACCTCGTCACGGTGCAGGCGGTGAACGCCGATGGCTCGGCGCCGAACCGGTCGGCCTTCGACGCGACCCTCGCCGCCGCCGTGCGGAAGGTCGCCGCGTCGGGCTGACGAAGAGAACCATTCGGACAACCGATGCTCGTACAGTCGTCGCCGTAGGGTTGCGACATCTTGCAGGGACGAGACCCCGCCGAGTGAGAACGATGCCAAGTCGAGGATGAGGGAGTCGGTCGTGAGTGTCAGGTTGAAGCGAACGCTGGGCGCGTGTGTGGCGGGTGCGGGTCTGATCGGTCTGGTCGCCGGGTGTGGGACCGACGGCTCCCCGGTCGCGGCCGGTTCACTTGGGTCGCAGAGCACGCCGTCGGCTGCTGATCCGGCCAAGGCTCGCCAACTCGTACTGGGCGCCGGTGAGTTTCCGGCTGGCTACGAAGTGCAGGAGGTGCCACGCGGTCAGACTCAGCAGATGGTGGACACGATCCTCAAGAGCACGCGGTCCGCCGACATCACGCCGTCGCACTGTCTGCAACTCAGTGCCGTCCCGCCGACCGTCGATGCAGACGATCTGGGACTCGCGGTCGCGATGAAGGGGACGGAGTCGATGATCGCCGAGAGCGTCGGTGTCTCGACGGCGTCGCTGGAGCAGTACCGAACACAGGTCAGTGGCGATTGCGCCCACCTGACGATGAACATGTCTGTCGAAGGCCAGTCGGTGAAGGGGACCGTCGACCAGAAGCTGATCGACGGCCCGAAGACGAGTGCCGATGACACCCTCGTCGTCGATATGACGACTGTGTCTGAGGTCGGCACTCAGTCGGTGACGCAACACATGATCGCCGGTTACGCCGAGGTCAACGGCTACACCGTGTCGGTGCAGGCGTCGTCGCCGAACCCGTCGGGTTCGATCGACCGCGCCGGCTTCGACGAGGTGTTTGTCAAGGCCGTTCAGAAAGCGGTCGACGAGACGTAGTCATTGCCGACCTCCGCTGATCATCGCCCGGCGAACAGTACGGCTCCGAGCGCCAGCACCGTCGCGATCACCATGATCAGTCGGAGTGCGAGCGCGAGCGTGTGCGCGGCGTCATCGCTCATCGGCCGTGCCCGGGTGCACGGCGTGAACGAGTCGACCGTCCGGGCTGTCAGCGGTCGTCGCCTGCGCTGGAGCGGCGACGACCGCGAGCACGATCGCGACGGCGACTGCGATCAGAACGCTGACTTGCAAGATCGCGACACGCAGAGATGGTGATCCGTGCGCCGTTATCGCGGAGACCTCCGACGCCAGACCCTGCCGTCGGTGTTGACCGTTTCCTCCCATGACCAAACCCCCTGTTTCGTCTACCGACGGATCTTCGTCGGCGGAGCGTTTCCCCGCCTTGATTCCACCAGTGGAGCAACCGTGCAGCAAATCGAAACCGAAGGTCGCCGTATACGGGCTGGTCAGCCCTCCTGCCGGGGGGTTCCAGTCGAATAGCCCACGGTGAGTCGAAAGTTATAGGTGGGACAGAAGTTAATAGTTCGCTGGTAGTGCGCCCGATGACAATGGCTACCGAAATGACGATGGCCGCCGTCCCCTCGCGCCATTGAGAGGGTACGGCGGCCACGTGAGTCCGCACGTCGCACGTACGGGGAGTCCAGATCAGATGACGCCCAGCGACCGCATCGCGTCGGCGACCTTCACGAAGCCGGCGATGTTGGCGCCGGTCACGTAGTTGCCCGGATCGCCGTACTCGTCGGCGGTGGTCAGGCAGTTGTTGTGGATGTCGCGCATGATCGCGTTGAGACGCTCCTCCGCGTAACGGAAGCTCCACGAGTCACGCGAGGCGTTCTGCTGCATCTCGAGCGCCGAGGTTGCGACACCGCCTGCGTTGGCAGCCTTACCCGGCGCGTAGCCGACGCCTGCAGCCTGCAGGACCTTGATGGCGTCCGGCGTGGTCGGCATGTTGGCGCCCTCGGCCACGATGGTGCAGCCGTTCTTCACGAGGCTCTCGGCGTCTGCGGCGTCGAGCTCGTTCTGCGTGGCGCACGGGAACGCGATGTCGGCGGGAACCTGCCACAGCGAGCCCTCGGTGCCGACCTTGGTGCCGTTGCCGCGCAGCTCTACATACTCCGACAGGCGGGCACGTCGGACCTCCTTGACCTCCTTGAGGATCTCAAGGTCGATGCCCTTCTCGTCGATGACGTAGCCCGACGAGTCCGAGCAGCCGATCACAGTGCCGCCAAGCTGGTGGATCTTCTCGATCGCGTAGGTCGCGACGTTGCCCGAACCGGAGACGAGGACTCGCTTGCCGTCGAAGCTCTGGCCCTTGGACTTGAGCATCTCGTCGACGAAGAACACCGCGCCGTAACCGGTGGCTTCAGGTCGCACCTGGGAGCCGCCCCACGACATGCCCTTGCCGGTCAGTACGCCGGACTCGTAGCGGTTGGTGATGCGCTTGTACTGGCCGAACAGGTAGCCGATCTCGCGGCCGCCGACACCGATGTCGCCCGCGGGCACGTCGGTGTACTCACCGATGTGGCGGTACAACTCGGTCATGAACGACTGGCAGAAGCGCATGATCTCGAGGTCGGACAGACCCTTTGGGTCGAAGTCCGAGCCGCCCTTGCCGCCGCCGATGGGCAGACCAGTCAGGGAGTTCTTGAAGATCTGCTCGAAGCCGAGGAACTTGACGATCGACAGATTGACCGACGGGTGGAACCGCAGTCCGCCCTTGTACGGTCCGAGCGCTGAGTTGAACTCGACGCGGAAGCCGCGGTTGATCTGGACGTTTCCCTGGTCATCGGTCCACGGCACGCGGAAGATGATTTGGCGTTCTGGTTCGCACATCCGGGTGAGCACGTCGGCGTACTCGGGGTGCTTGGCCACGACCGGGCTCAGCGAATCGAAGACCTCGCGTACTGCCTGCTGGAACTCGGGCTCACCCGGGTTGCGGCGGTCGACGGCGTCGAAGATCTCCTGGAGCTGGGGATCCCAGGTACTCATAGGCAACTCTCTCTACTAGAAATTGAGTGACGTCCCGCCATTGCGACGTCCCTCGACCTCGGCGAACGCGTGTAACACGTATCGGTCGCCGGGCGATTCCGCGTGTAACTGTAGCCGCGTGTAACGATCACGTGAAACTTCGCTCTTGGAATGTGGGATTAGACACGGAGTAGAAACAAGCGCGAGACGCACGCGAAACGCAGAGCGGAGTGCGTCGGAACGGCGGATCGTTCGCGTTGCCTCGTGAACGAAGGGTGCTGTGGCCTGATCATGGCAGCCGACGGCCGCGCTACAGGACTGCTTTGAGGAACGCTCTGGTCCGGTCGCTGTGCGGATCCTCGAAGATCTGCGCCGGCGGTCCCGTCTCGGCGATGCGGCCGGCGTCGAACATCATCACGCGGTCGGACACCTCTCGCGCGAAGCGCATCTCGTGCGTGACGATCAGCATCGTGATGTCGGTGCTCGTCGCGATGTCGCGCAGAACCGACAGCACGTCGTCGACCAGTTCGGGATCGAGTGCGGACGTGACTTCGTCGAGCAGCATCACTTCCGGATTCATCGCGAGGCATCGAGCGATCGCGACGCGCTGCTGCTGTCCGCCCGACAACTGGCTGGGATGCGCGTGCGCCTTGTCGCTGAGGCCGACCATCTCGAGGAGTTCGTTTCCCCGTGTCCGCGCCTCGCCCCGGCTCTGTCCGAGAACGTGGACGGGAGCCTCGGTGATATTGCTGAGAACATCCATATTGGGGAAGAGGTTGAACTGCTGGAACACCATCCCGATGCGTTTGCGCACCTCGCGCAGACTCTTCTCCTTCTGGTTGAGGGACACGCCGTCCACCAGGATGTCGCCCTCGGTCATCTTCTCCAAGGTCATCAGCAGCCGCAGGATCGTCGTCTTGCCGGACCCGCTGGGCCCGATCAGCGTCACCTTCTCGCCGCGGTCGACGGTGAAGTCGAGTTCGTCGAGCACCACGTGGTCGCCGAACTTCTTCACCACGTTGTCGAAGCGGATCATCTCGCCCGGCCCGCCGGGCGTCTGTTTAGTCAGATCAGTAGGCAAGGCGTTTCTCCAGTTGTCGGATCAGGACGGAGGTCGGGTAGCTGGCCACCAGGAAGAAGGCGCCTGCCAACGTGAACGCCTCGAGGTAGGCGAATTGCGACGCACCGTAGGTCTGTGCGGCCGTCACCAGTTCGACGACGCTGATGGTGAACAAGTAGGGGGTGTCCTTGAACATGGCGACCGCGTTGTTGCCGAGCGCGGGCAGACTGTTCCGCATCACCTGCGGGAGGACCACTGCGCGCCACGTTCGGAACTGCGGTAACGACAACGCGTGCGCTGCCTCCCACTGGCCTTTCGGCACCGCCTCGATGCCCGCGCGATACACCTCGGCCATATAACTCGAGTAGTGGACGCCGAGCACGGTCACACCGATCGACAGCGCCGAGAACTGCGGGAACAGGGCGTATACGAACAGGAGTTGCACCACGAGGGGCGTCAATCGTACGAATTCGCTCGCCGCGTGTACTGGCATCGACAACCAGCGCGGACCCGAACGACGGATCACCGCGATCAGCAGGCCGAGGACGGCAGCCACCAGGAAGCCGATCGCCGTCGCCAGCAAGGTGATCTTGAAGCCGTCCCACAGGATCGGCATCGACTCTTCGGCGCGCTGCCAGCTCCAGTCGATCACAGGCCACCTCCGACGGCGGCGTCCGTCGTCGGACGGAAGCTCAGTACCTCACGCAACGACGGTCCACGTCCCAGCTTGTGTTTGGCTCTCGCTTCGACGAGGTTGATGACCAACGTCACGACGTAGGCCAAGACCAGGTAGATGAGCAGGCCGATGCCGAAGGAGAACAGCGTGTCGCCGGTCGATTTCTGCAGGTCGACGATGCGTGCCGTCAGGTCCTGCAACATGATGAACGACGCGAACGCTGTGCCCTTGAGTAGGTGGATGAGCAGGTTGCCCAGCGACGGCACCATCATTGCCCACGCTTGGGGGAAGATCACCAGCCGAAGCCGTTGCCACGGCGTGAAGTTCAACGCGATGGTCGCCTCGATCTGACTTTCGGGCACTGCGTTGAGGGCGCCGCGAACCACCTCGGCACCGTAGGCACCGTAGTTCAACCCGAGGGCCAGGATTCCGCAGAACGGCGGTTCGAGCTGATAGCCGAGCAACGGCAGCACATAAAACAGCCAGAACAACTGCACAACGAGCGACGTCCCGCGGAAAAATTCGATCAAGACGCGCGCGACGAATCGGACGGGCAAGAACCGAACGCGCACAACGGTTCCGAGTGCGAGCGCGAGGACGAATGCGAGAAGGCCACCGCCTGCGGTCAGTTCGAGGGTGACGACGATCCCCTCGCCGATCCGGGGGAGGGAGTCGACGAGGTCGTCGATATTGGTGTTCACCAGTCTGTGGAGCCCGCTACTCGCCTGCGCACAGCTGCTCGGTCGTCAGCGAGGGGTCGGGGATGTTCTCCTCGGTGAATCCGAACGGCCCGAGGATCCGCATGTACTCGGCCTTGTCGGACAGGATCTTCTTCACCTCGGTGTTGTACGCGTCTCGCAGCTCGGTGTCGTCCTTCCGGAAGACCGTCGCACCGGCCGGGTTCTGTTCCTTGCCGTTGATCACGGCGATGAACGGCTTGGTCACCTCGACGTCGAGGCCGGGGTTGTTCTCCTTTGCGTAGTTCAACGACACCGCGGTGAGGGCGAAGGTGTCGGCGCGCCCGGACGTCACCGCATCGATTCCCGATTGCTGGTCTTTCACGAGCATCGGATTCGGGATCGCGAGTTCGTCGGCGTAGTTGGCTTCGATCGCGCCGGTGATCGCGGCCATCTGTGCGCCGCTCGACTTGATGGAGTTCATGTCCGACAAGTTCTTCGGGTTGCCGGGCTTGACCATGAGCGCGGTCGTGTAGTTGATCTCGGGGACGCTGAACGCGGCCTGTCCACATCGCTCCGGTGTGATCGACATTCCGGCACTTACCAGGTCGTACCGCTTCGCGTTCAGACCAGGGATCAGCCCGGCCCAATCGGTTTTGACGCCCTTAACCTCGTCGACTCCGAGGCGCTTGAAGACTTCGCGGTGCAGCGCGATCGTCGCGCCGGTCACCTCGCCGTCCTTGTCGAACGAGTACGGAGCTTCATCGGCGTACGCGACGGTGACCGTACCGGCGTCGCGGAGGCTCGCAAGGGTGTCGGTGTCGCCGGAGTCAGTCTTCGTGCAGCCTGCGACGGCGGTCGTCGCGAGGACTGCGGCGGTCAGTAAGGCGGCGCTTTTGATTCTCATGGTCGCGTTCTCCCTGGTGGACGCCGACCGCGGCACTGTGACCGCCTAGGCAGGTCGCCCGAGTCTCGTAATGTTCCCAAGAACCGCACAACTTCGCAGTGTCGACTCTTCGGGTGAACTGACCGTACCCACATTTGGGTGATGTTCGCGGCGAAATCGACACTTGCGCATAGTGAACCGGCGACGAGCGCGAGAGGCTGCGTCGAATCCGCCCATGACGGATCGAGGTGAGACTACGGTTGAAGATGCAAGCCACGTTTCGCCGACGCGGGAGTGTGTTGTGACAGATCCGATCACCGAGGACGTAAACGGATTCGACGAGTCCGCGTACGACGCCGAACTCGATTCACGATGGCGGGATTTCCGGATCCGGTTGGCTGACTATCTTGCCGATCTGACCGCCGGGCACCGGTTCACCGTCTACGACATGATGGCCGATCACGAGGGCGCGACAGCGCACGCCGAAGCGGTCGCGACGACCGACGACACACTCGAACTCGTCGTCGAGACCGGACGACTCGCCGACGCGGCGACAGATCGGTCGGCCCGCGTCGACCTGTTGCGGTCCCAGGGCTGGCAGGTGCACGGCGACGACACGATTGCCATCGACTTCGACCGCCGACACGTCGACGCCGCTGCCGTCGCGGTCGAGTACGCGTTCCGTGTGGTGTGGGACGTCCCCGACCCCGCATACCTGACGGGCGATCAAGATCAGACGGCCCGGTTCTTCACGCCGTAACTGCACGGCCCTGGCGGACGGTGGTGGCAGACGTCAGGAGCGGACGAGTTCGCGATCGCTCGGTGTCTCCGACTCTGCGACAGCGGCCGAACGGCGGGATGCGCCGATGACCAGTGCGGTAGCCCCGGCGACGACAGCGACCGCGCCGAGCACCGCCGTGGGAATCCAGAAGTCGTCCGCCGCGGCGAAGTCCGCGAGGCCGGCGATCACGCCGAGTGCGATCGCCCCGATCAACGCGATGACAGCGACGACGCTCAGCCCGACGCCGACCAGGGCGGCTCGGCGTCCGAGGTCGTTGCCGATGAACCCGGCCGGGCGTTCGGCCGTGTACGCGCGCCGCCACACGTGGATGTTCGACAAGTTGCCGACTCGTTCCCAACCCATCTCCTCGCGCGCGCTGAAGTAGAGGGCAGGCACCGGCTGGTCGCGGCGCTCGAGTGCGTATCGGTAGCGACTGGCGTCGCCCTTCTCGAACTTCATCCGAAGCGGACTCCAGGCGTCGACCGTGCTGAGGATTTCACCGCGAGCCGCCTTCTTCTCCAGCCACAGCTCGAGGTCATCGGGTGACGGGTGACGAACAGGTACCAGCCAAGACGTCGCAGTCGTGCTCACGGTGTGCCTCCGGAGAGTCGGTAGGAATGGTGTCTCCTACCGACTCTCACCTCGCCGTGTACCGGGGTCAAGGATATTGAGACGACAATCACGAACCGTCTCAATCATCGGGGGTTACTCCGCCGACGCCGCGCTCGACTCCGGTTCCGTGGTCTCGGTCGCAGCCTCCGTCTCCGTTGGTGTCGGCTCCACGGTCGTCGTCGGCTCTTCGGTGGTCGTCGGTGCAGTCGTCTCCGAGGTCTCCGTCGCCACCGGAACCAAGGTCTGCCATGCAGACTGGAAGGGTGCAGGCATCCCGCTGCGGTACGCGTGGTTCGTCACCCAGGTGTCGGCCGTCAGGACGACCGGCGTGAGGGTGTTGAGGTACCACGGGGTGTCGACGCGTCGAATACCGAAGACGCTGGCCCACGCGTCGCCCGCGGCGCGATCATTGGCCAGGGAGGTGCCCAGCGCTGCTGTGTCGCACGACGCGCTCCCGGTCGTCCCGTAGAGGCCGGGCGTGGTGCCGCTGACTGCTCGGACGCCGCGATCGCTCGCACCGCGCGGCGCGATAGTCGGCGGATCGATCTGGTTGCGCAAGACCACGGAGTCGGTGAACGGGTCGGGTCCCGGGTCGTCGGCCGCCCGCAGGCTCAACGCCGGGATCAAGATGTTCCCGGTCTTGTCCTGGTGCAGCTTCACCGCCCCGAGGCCGACCGCGACGACGAGGACCGCGACGATAGCCGAGAGCACCAAGGTCATCCGGCGGCGGCTCTTTCGGCGCTCAGTGTTGAAACGAGTGGTCGCCGCATCCTGTCCATACCCGTCTGGTCCGTAGCCGTACGGTGGTTGGGCATGCCGGGTGGATAAGTCGTGACGCTCCTCGCCCGAGCTGGATTCTCTTGTCCATCGATCGCCGATCTGCGCAGTTCCGGGTCGATACCAGGCGAAGTTGGACTGAACTGACGAACGTGCCGTCCGCCTGTGGGACGCGCTGATCGTCGATATGGTCGAGGCGACACGTCTGCTCCTGCCGCGAAGGACTCTCATGACCGCGAACGATCACCAGTCCGGACATCTGATGGCGGCGGAGATCGCCGAGCAACCCGCGGCGTGGCGCGACCTTCTCACCGCTCGTGCGGCCTGCACTGAGGTCGGCGACGTCATCGCTTCTCGCGCACCGCGTTTCGTTCAGTTCGTCGCGCGTGGCACCAGCGATCATGCCGCGCTGTATGCGAAGTACCTCGTCGAGATCGGGCTGCAGATACCGGCGGGCATGGTGTCGCCGTCGGCGGTGACCGTCTACGGTGCGCGACCGGACCTGCGCGATGTACTGCTGATCGCGGTCTCCCAGTCCGGAGGGTCGCCCGATCTCGTGAAGTCGGTCGAGGTGGGTCGGGAGCAGGGGGCGCTGACACTTGCGATCACCAACAATGAGTCGTCGCCCCTCTCGGATGCGGCCGAACTCCACGTCGATGTGCGTGCGGGCGTGGAGAAGTCCGTGGCGGCGACCAAGAGTTACACCTCCGAACTGCTGGCGCTCTACCTGGTGATAGCGGCGTGGCGCGGCATCGACACGTCGGCTGCCGACTCGCTTCCGGATCTCGGTGACCACGTGCTTCTCGCGAGCGACGCGTTGGCGGAGGCCGCGCAGAAGTATCGGTACGCGCAACGCCTGCTCACCACGGGTCGCGGCTACTCGTATCCGACGGCGCGCGAAGCCGCGTTGAAGCTCATGGAGACGTCGTACTTGACCGCGCAGGCGTTCTCGGGCGCGGATCTGCTTCACGGGCCGCTCGCGACCGTCGACCCGCAGGTGCCGGTGCTCGCGGTGGTGCCAGCCGGTCGTGGCGGAGACGCGATGGTTCCGGTCATCGAACGACTCGTAGAGCGCGGCGCGGACATCTTCGGCGTCGGAGCGGCGTCGTCGATCGCCGGCCTCACCGGCGGGGTCGCGATCCCGGACGCGCCCGAGGAACTGTCGCCGCTGCTCGAGATCATCCCGTTTCAGCAGATGGCGCTGCACCTGTCGATCGCGCGCGGGGAGGACCCGGACACCCCGCGCGGCCTGCGCAAGGTGACGGAGACCCTGTAGTGATCGGACGCTGTAGATGATCATTGCCGCCGGGGCCGTCGTCGGCGACGGCGTGGTTCACCGGCCGGGCTGGGTCTCAATCCGTGACGGGGTGATCGACGATATCGGCTCGGGCCTGCCGCCGACCGGACCCGACCTCGAATTCCGCAGCAGCACAATGGTTCCCGGCTTCGTCGATCAGCACGTACACGGGGGCGGGGGAGCATCGTACACGGACGGGGATCCGGACCAGGTGCGTGCCGGTGTCGCCTTCCACCGCAGGCACGGGACCACGACGACCGTCACCAGCACGGTCAGTGCGAGTCGCGCCGAGCTGGCGGGAATCGTCGCGCGCCTCGCACCGCTGGTCCGGGACGGGGTCAGCGCGGGCATTCATCTGGAAGGTCCGTGGATCGCGCCCGGGCGGTGCGGCGCCCACGCCCCGGACCGCCTGCGCGCACCCGACCTCGACGAGATCGACCGGCTGCTCGAGATCGCCGACGGGACCATCGTCATGGTGACGATCGCGCCCGAGTTGCCAGGCGCGCTCGACGCCGTCGAACGGTTCGTCGCCGCGGGAGTTCGCGTGGCCGTCGGACACACCGACGCCACCTACGAGCAGACCCGCGCGGCCCTCGATCGAGGCGCGTGTGTCGCGACTCACCTGTTCAACGCGATGGCGCCGCTCGGACATCGTGAGCCCGGGCCGGTCCTGGCGCTCACCGAGGATCCGCGTGTCGTCGTCGAACTGATCGGCGACGGCGTTCACCTTCATCCGGCGCTCGTCGCCGACGTGGAGCGGACTGTCGGAGCCGGCCGCACGGCGCTGGTGACCGACGCGATGGTCGCGGCGGGAATGGCCGACGGCGATTACGTTCTCGGGTCTCTCGATGTGTGCGTCCTGCACGGTGTGGCGCGTCTACGCAGCAATGATGCGATCGCAGGCAGCACCGCGACGATGGACGCGCTGTTCTCCAGGACCGTCGCCGGACTCGTCGCCGAACCGAATCCGATGCCGCGTGATGACGCGCTGCTCGCGGCGTCGGCGATGTGCTCGACGACGCCCGCCCGCGTTCTGGGGCGCGAGGACATCGGGCTTCTGGCGGTCGGATATCGCGCCGATCTCGTCGTTCTGGACGAAGAACTGCAGGTGCAGCATGTGACTGGAATTGACATCAACGCCGCGCCGGATACCACGACGGAGGGGTCGGCGTCGTAGGGTGATTGACGAGCCTGCTCGGAACCGCCGGCAGGCGACACGACATCTTCGGAGGGGATCTGCCGATGACTGCCAAGAAGACTTTGATCAAGCGCCTTGAGGACGAGGTCAAGCGCCTCACCAATGAGGTGATGGCTCTGCGTGACCTCGTCGTCGCATACTCGCCGCTCGCCAAGAAGGATGAGCCGGGCGCCGAGATCGTCGCCGCGGTGACCAAGTCCGGCTCCAAGAAGAGCGACGCGCCCAAGAAGGCCGACGCTGCCAAGAAGGCGGACGCGCCTAAGAAGGCGGACACTGCCAAGAAGGCTGACGCCCCCAAGAAGGCTGATGCGCCGAAGAAGGCCGATGCACCCAAGAAGGCAAGCAAGCCCGCCGCAGCGAAGAAGCCTGCTGCCGTGAAGAAGGCTGACGCACCCAAGCCTGCGGCTGCCAAGCCTGCCGCAGCGTCGGCACCCAAGCCTGCCGCGAAGCCCGGACCCAAGCCTGCCGCGGGTGGCTCGAAGACTGTCGCCCAGCTCAAGGCCGAAGCAAAGGCTAAGGGCGTCAAGGGCTATTCGACGATGAACAAGGCCGCGCTGATCGCCGCTTTGAAGTAGGTCGACGGCAGAACTGACCTACCATCGACAGGGTCAGTTATGCATCGAACCGAATAGGAGCCCGGAGTGTCCGAGGTGGTCAAGGGAGTCGTCTCCCGTACCAAGAACGCGCCGACCGAACTCGTCGACGTCGTGATCCCCGATCCTGGGGCGCACGACGTGGTCGTCAAAGTGCAGACGTGCGGCGTCTGCCATACCGACCTCGCCTATGCGAGCGGCGGAATCAACGACGAGTACCCGTTCCTATTGGGCCATGAGGCGGCAGGCGTCGTCGAGTCCGTCGGCGACGCCGTCTCACACGTCGAGGTCGGCGATTTCGTCGTCCTGAACTGGCGTGCGGTGTGCGGCGAGTGCCGCGCCTGCCGCAAGGGCAAGCCCTGGTACTGCTTCGACACGCACAACGCGAGTGTGCCGATGACGCTCACCGACGGCACCGAGTTGACGCCTGCGCTCGGTATCGGTGCGTTCGCCGAGAAGACTCTCGTCCACGAGGGCCAGTGCACCAAGGTCGATCCGTCGGCTGACCCAGCCGTCGCCTGTCTGTTGGGTTGCGGCGTCATGGCGGGACTCGGCGCGGCGATGAACACCGGGCAGGTGTCGCGCGGCGACTCGGTCGCCGTCATCGGCTGCGGCGGAGTAGGCGACGCCGCGATCGCGGGCGCTCGTCTGGCAGGAGCGACGAAGATCATCGCCGTCGACCGCGATCCCGGAAAGTTCGCGTGGGCAACCGAACTCGGTGCGACGCACACCATCGACGCGTCGAAGACCACGGATGTCGCCGAAGCGGTCAGGGAACTGACCGACGGCTACGGCGCCGACGTCGTGATCGACGCCGTCGGCCGGCCGGAGACCTACGAGACCGCGTTCTACTCGCGCGACCTCGCCGGCGTCGTCGTCCTCGTGGGCGTCCCGACACCGGAGATGCGCCTGGAGATGCCGCTGGTCGACTTCTTCAGCCAGGGCGGTGCGTTGAAGTCGTCCTGGTACGGCGACTGTCTGCCCGAACGCGACTTCCCGATGCTCGTCGACCTGCATCTGCAGGGACGTCTGCCGCTGGAGAAGTTCGTGTCCGAGCGGATCGGCATCGACGGCGTCAACGAGGCGTTCGAGTCGATGGAGGCGGGCAAGGTCTTGCGATCGGTGGTTCAGCTATGACGTTGCGCATCGATCGAGTGGTCACGTCCGGCACGTTCTCGTTGGACGGTGGAACCTGGGACGTCGACAACAACATCTGGGTGGTCGGCGACGACTCCGAAGTCGTCATCATCGACGCGGCCCATGACGCCGCACCGATTCTCGCCGCGGTGGACGGCCGCACGGTGGTCGCGATCGTGCTGACGCACGCGCACAACGACCACATCGGCGTGGCACCCGAGCTCGCCGAGGCCACGGATGCGCCGATCCTGTTGCACCCCGCCGACGAGATGCTGTGGGAGCAGACCCATCCGGGTGTCCCGCACGGCGACCTCTTCGACGGGCAGGTCATCGAGGTGGGCGGCGACCGCCTCGAGGTGATCAATACTCCGGGCCATTCGCCGGGATCGTGTGTGCTCTGGTCGCCGTCGGCCAAGGTGCTGTTCTCCGGAGACACCCTGTTCCAGGGCGGTCCGGGTGCCACCGGCCGGTCGTTCTCGAGTTTCGACGACATCATCGCGTCGATCCGGGATCGGATCCTGGTGCTCGACGACGACACGCGCGTCTGCACCGGCCACGGTGACGAGACCACGGTCGGCGCCGAGGCAGGTGACCTCGACGAGTGGATCCGGCGCGGTAACTGACTGCTGCTGCTGGTCGAGCGCTTCGACTCCGCTGGTCGAGACCTTCCACTGCTGGTCGAGCGGAGTCGAGACCCCGTGCGGCGCACTGTCGTCCGGGGATCTCGACTCCGCTCGATCGGCGTGAGGTGAGGGATCTCGACTCCGCTCGATCAGCATTGGGCCTGGATCGGTGCGATTCAGCGGGCTTCGTACACCCCGGGCCGGACCGCGTCGACCGGGACGATGTCGACGCCGAGCGGCATCAAGGAGATCGGCACCATCTTGAAGGTCGCGATGCCCAGCGGGATGCCGATGATCGTGATGCACAGGGCGATGCCGGTCGTGATGTGCCCGATGGCGAGCCAGATGCCTGCGAAGACGATCCAGATGACGTTGCCGATCGTGGAGGCCGTACCTGCGGTTGGCTTGGTGACGGTGGTCCGCCCGAACGGCCAGAGCGCGTATGCGGCGATGCGGAACGACGCGATCCCGAACGGGATGGTGATGATCAGAATGCAGCAGATGATGCCCGCGACGACGTAACCGATCGCCATCCACAGACCGCAGAGCAGGAGCCAGATGATGTTCAGCAGAGTGCGCATACCGTAATCATCCACGACGACGGCCAACGGGGAGTCTCGTAGCTCACGTTCGTTGCATGCAAGTATGCATGCAAGTAATTTCATGAGTCATGGGATCGAATGCGGAAGTCGCTGCCGAGCGTGCGTACACGACGACGAAGAGGCGCATCATCAACGGCGATCTGCCGGGCGGGGCGCTGCTGAGCGAGGTCGCCGTCAGCACGGACCTCGGGCTCAGTCGTACGCCGGTTCATGAGGCTTTCCTCCGTCTGGAGGCGGAGCAGCTGCTGGATCTGCAGCCGCGACGCGGCGCCGTCGTCCGGCCGATGACTCCGTCCGAGACGAACGACGTCCTGGCGATGCGGCACGCGATCGAGGCGGCGTCCGCAGCTCAGCTGTTCGGCAAGGGCGGGCTCGACGAGCAGACCCGCGCCGACCTCGGAGCGAACCTCGCACGCCAACGCGTGCTCGTGGACGCTGAGGACGTCGACGGCTTCATCGGCGTCGACGACGAGTTCCACCTCATCGTGGTCCGCGCCTCCGGCAATCCGATAGCCGTGCACTTCTACGAGCAGTTGTGGGCTCGTCAACAGCGTCTGCGGAACCTCCTATTGCGCATCGACCCGGCCAATCTCCGATCGTCGTTGGATCATCACGAGCAGCTGGCCGCCTGCCTGCGCGACGGCGCCGCCGAGCAGTACTCGGCGCTGTTGCAGACCCATTTCGACCTGTACCAGGGCGCGTTGTGACGGCCGGGACGCAGGTCGGCGCCCGGCCAGAGGCGGTGGCGAGGACCCTCTCGCGCGACTGGGTGCTCGTGTTCGGGGCGCTCTTCGTGTGCGCGTGGTCGGGTAACCAGTTCAGTCCGCTGCTGGTCATGTACCGCGAGCAGGATCATTTCTCGGCGTCCACGGTCACGGCGTTCCTCGGAATCTACGTCGTCGGACTGGTGCCTGCCCTCATCGTCTCGGGCGCTGTCGCCGACCGCGTGGGGCGTCGTGCACCGATGCTGGTCGCGGTGGCGGCCGGCCTCGTCGGCAGTGCGTTGCTCGCGAGCGAGGAACTCGGCCTGTGGACGATCTTCCTCGGACGGATGTTCTCCGGTGTCGCCGTCGGCACCGCGACAGCGGTCGGCACCACCTGGCTCAAAGAACTCTCACGCGCCCCGTTCGACCCGCGCGCCGACGTGTCGTCGGGTGCACGTCGTGCATCGCTCGCGTTCACCCTCGGCTCGGCGCTCGGGGCACTCGTCGCGGGCTGCATCGCCCAATGGGGCCCGTGGACGCATACCCTGCCGTTCCTCCTGCACATCGCCGTCGCGGCCCCGTTCGCCTGGTTGCTGCTGCGGCCGACGGAGACGGCCCCTGCCGTGTCCGGGCAGACTGTCGACCGAGGGCCGCTCCTCGTGCGGTCGGCTCGGCACCGTCGATTCGTGCGCGTGGTGCTGATCTGCTGCCCCTGGCTGTTCATCGCGTGCGGACTGTCGTACGGTTATCAGCCGGTGCTGCTCGCCGACGCAGCAGGCGGCCTCGGCCTGGCGTACGGGACGCTGCTCAGCGTGATCGCGCTCGGAACCAGTGCGGCGGTGCAGCCCCTGGCCAAACGGATCGATTCCGCCTCGAGCGCACGCGGACTGCTCGTCTCGCTGGCCACCCTCATGGTCGGCATCGTCATCATGATCGCCGCCGTCACCGCGGAGAGCCTCGCGATCGGCGTCGTCGCCAGCATCGTGTTCGGGGTCGGGTTCGGAATCGGGCTCACCTCGGGGCTGATGGAGGTGCAGCGGATCGCACCGCCCGAGGACCTCGCACGCTTGACCGGGATCTTCTATGCAGTCGCGTACGTCGGGTTCGCGATGCCGACGATCCTGGCCGCGCTCACGCCGCCGTTCACGACCCTGGAACTGCTGATCGCGTTGATCGTCCTACTCGGGATCTCGCTCGGCGCAATCGCGTACGGCTCGCGCAGACACCTGCCATGATGCGCGAGGCGACAAGCCGACCGCATAGTGTTGCCCATATGACCGAGGCGGGACGACGAGCAGCGTGGTCGCTTGCCGCGACCGTCGTGCTGACCGTCCGACTGACGGCGACGATCGCGAGCTTCGCGACGATCCTCGTCTGGATCGTCGCCGCCGTCCGCGACGGTCTCGTCAATCCGTGGCTCTGGTGGGCCGTCGGTTCGGCGGCCGCTCTGCTCGCCAGCACCTACCTGTACAGCTATCTCCGCGTCCGATACCCGAGTTCGAGCGAGCGCTGGGAAGAGTAGACGGCGCCAGGGCACGGGTGCCCTGGCGCCGTCTGTCATTCGCGTCTATCGCGTTTACCCGGCGCGTACCCGCCGTTCGATCTCGGCTCCGAGATCGCCGTCGACGTTGCGCCAGTACTCGAATGCTCGAGCGAGCACCGGCTCGCTGACGCCGTCGAGGAGATGCCCGGCGACATTGCCCGCCAGTCGGTCCCGTTCCTCGTCGCCGAGAACGTCACGGACCATCGAGCCGGGCTGTGACCAGTCGTCGTCCTCGGGATGGTCGACGTAGGCGGTGCGGACGATCTCGCCGTCGGTGGCCCACTGCGGCTCGGCCTGCCCGGAGTACGTGGCGGCCGGACCGCCCTTCGAGTTCGGTGCGTACACGGGGTCGCTCACCGGATCGATGCGCATCGCGCCGTCCTTCGAGTAGCTGCGGACCTCATTGTGCGGCCGGTTGACCGGGATCTGCTTGTAGTTGGCTCCGAGTCGTGCGCGGTGTGCGTCCGAGTACGCGAACACGCGACCGAGCAGCATCCGGTCGGGGCTGAAACCGATCCCCGGCACCACGTTGCTCGGCTCGAACGCCGCTTGCTCGATCTGTGCGTGGTTGTCGGTCGGGTTGGTGTGCAGCGTCATCTTGCCCACCTCGTGGAGGGGGTAGTCGGCGTGCGGCCAGACCTTCGTCAGATCGAACGGGTTGAACCGGTAGCTCGTCGCATCGTCGAACGGCATGAGCTGGACCTTGAGAGTCCAACTCGGGTTGTCGCCCTTCGCGATCGAGTCGAACAGGTCGCGCGTGTGGAAGTCGCCGTCGGCGCCCGCGAGCTGATCTGCCTCGTCCTGCTTGAGGAACTCGACGCCCTGATCGGAGATGAAGTGGTACTTGACCCAGTGCTTGACGCCCTCGGCGTTGACCCACATGTAGGTGTGCGAGCTGTAGCCGTTCATGTGACGCCACGTGCGCGGGATACCGCGGTCGCCCATCAGCCAGGTGACCTGGTGCGCGGACTCGGGCGACAACGTCCAGAAGTCCCACTGCATGTCGTGATCGCGCAGGTTGTTGTCGGCGCGACGCTTCTGCGAACGGATGAAGTGCTGGAACTTCATCGGATCCTTGATGAAGAAGACCGGCGTGTTGTTGCCGACCATGTCGTAGACGCCTTCATCGGTGTAGAACTTCAACGCGAATCCGCGCGGGTCACGCCAGGTGTCCGGGCTGCCGCGCTCGCCTGCGACGGTGGAGAACCTGGCCACCATCTCGGTCTTCGCTCCGGGCTGGAACAACGAGGCACACGTGTACGCGGACACGTCCTCGGTGGTCTCGAATGTGCCGAACGCACCGCTGCCCTTGGCGTGGGGCTGACGCTCGGGGATGCGCTCGCGGTTGAACTGCGCCATCTGCTCGATCAGGTAGTGATCATGCAGGACGATGGGACCCGCAGCTCCCGCAGTGAGAGAGTGTTCATCGCTTCCTGCCGGCGCGCCGGAGTCCGCGGTCGTGTAGTTGTTCTCCTCGGTCATGCTCGTCCTCCTAGGGAGGTAGACGTGGGCTGTGGCGGACCCGCGACCGGGGCACGGGCCCACTTCCGAGGCTATCGTCTAATCGGACTGCTCCGCATGGGATGCAACCGAATCATCTCCTCACCGAGGGGATTCCGATCATGCCTTGGCGCGCAGCTCCCGCTTCAACAGTTTGCCGCTCTGGTTGCGCGGTAACTCGTCGACGAACCGCACCGACTTGGGGACCTTGAACGGCGCGATGTGCTCTTTGACGAACGCGATCAACTCGTCCTCGGTGACCGACTGGCCGCCCTTGACGACGACGACCGCCGTCACCGCCTCGATCCACTTCTCGTCCGGTGTACCGATCACCGCGACCTCGGCGACGGCGGGATGCAGATAGACCGCGTCCTCCACCTCGCGCGAGGCGACCAGGACGCCGCCGGTGTTGATGACGTCCTTGATCCGGTCGACGACAGTGATGTAGCCCTGTTCGTCGCTGGTCACGAGATCGCCCGAATGGAACCAGCCGCCCGTGAACGCCTCCTCGGTCGCCTCGGGCTTGTTCCAGTAGCCGCTGCACAGCTGCGGCGATCGGTAGCAGACCTCGCCCTGCTCGCCGATCGGGACGTCGTCACCGTTGCCGTCGACGATCCGGGTCTCGACGAAGAAGGCCGGACGTCCACACGATGCGGGACGGTCGGCGTGCTCCTCGGGCAGCAGAACAGTCGCGAGCGGACCGATCTCCGACTGGCCGAAACAGTTGTAGAAGCCGATGTCCGGGTAGCGCTCGCGCAGCCGATTCAAGACGGTGACCGGCATGATCGACGCCCCGTATTGTGCCTTCTTCAGCGAACTCAGATCCCGTGAGTCCAGTTCGGGACTGTTCGCGAGCGGCACCCACACCGTCGGCGCCAGGAACAGAGAGCCGACACGACGTTCCTCGATGAGCCGGAGGATCTCGCTGACGTCGGGCTTCTCGATCAACGAGACCGTCGCGCCGATCGACAGGTACGGCAGCGCGAACACGTGCATGCCCGCCGAATGGTAGAGCGGCATCGCGACCAGAGGGGAGTCGTCGACGGTGAAGTCGAGTCCGACCAGACTCGACACGTACTCGTGGACCAGTGCCTGATGAGTCATCATCGCGCCCTTCGGCGCAGATGTCGTGCCCGACGTGTACAGCAGCTGCGCGAGATCGGTCGGGCCGACCGTCACATCGAGCTCGGGCACCGGGCCGTCCGACGACGACGTCACGAGACTGTTGTCCGCGTCGCGCAGGGGGATCACCGGGAGGTCGGTGGTGACCTCGTCGAGCGTCGGCCGCAGGGGTGGATCGACGAGCACGATGGACGCACCGGAGTCCTCCAGAAGATATCGCAGTTCACCGGCTTTGAGCGCGAAGTTGATCGGCACGTGAACCAGACCTGCGCGGACTGTGGCGAGGAATCCGATCAAGTAGGCGTCGGAGTTCACTCCGAACGCCGCGATCCGCGCCCCGGGCTCGACGTCGAGCGCAAGGAGCCGTGCGGCGGCACGCGTCACGGCGTCATCGAGCTCACGGTATGTCCAGTCGCGATCGGCGAACCGGAGCGCGACAGCGTTCGGCGTGCGCGCCGCTGATCTGCGCAGAAGGGAATCGATTGTGTTCACTCGGACATCCACGTTTGTCACGGTACGGCGCAGCTCTCGGATTCGGGTCGGATCGGTCGGAGACCGGTTGGAATGGCGGCCACGTGCAGAGATCAGTCCGCTCACCGCCCTGTTTGGGCCAATAGTCCAAACGGAGCGATGAGCGGACAGTTCTCGGGAGAAGGAGGCGTCACTCCATCGTCGGAATGGAGAACTCGGCCCCGTCCTTGATGCCGGACGGCCACCGCTGGGTGACGGTCTTGGTCTTCGTGTAGAACATGATCGATGCCGGGCCGTGCTGATTCAGGTCGCCGAATCCGGACCGCTTCCAGCCGCCGAACGTGTGGTAGGCCACCGGGACCGGGATCGGCACGTTGACGCCGACCATGCCGACCTCTACGCGCGAGGTGAAGTCTCGCGCGGCGTCGCCGTCACGGGTGAAGATCGAGACGCCGTTTCCGTACTCGTGCTCGGTCGGGAGTGCGAGTGCCTCGTCGTAGTCCTTGGCGCGCACGATCGTCAGCACCGGACCGAAGATCTCGTCGGTGTAGATCGACATGTCCTTGGTGACGTGGTCGAACAGGGTCGGGCCGACGAAGTAGCCGTTCGACAAGTCGTCGTCGCCGAACGTCGAGTCGTCGCTGGTGCGTTCGCGTCCGTCGATGACGAGTTCGGCTCCGGACTCGACCCCCTGCCCGATGTAGTCGATGACCTTGTCACGCGCGGCACCGGTGACGAGCGGACCGTAATCGGCCTTCGGGTCGAGCGAGTGGCCGACGCGCAGCGCCTTCACCTTGTCGACGAGCTTGGCGCGCAGCGCCTCCGCCGTCTCCTCGCCGACCGGCACGGCCACCGAGATCGCCATGCAGCGCTCGCCGGCGGCGCCGTAACCCGCGCCGACGAGGGCGTCGACGGCCTGGTCGAGGTCGGCGTCCGGGAGGATGATCATGTGGTTCTTCGCGCCGCCGAAGCACTGCGACCGCTTGCCGTTGGCAGCCGCGGTCTCGTAGATGTACTGCGCGATGTCGCTGCTGCCGACGAAGCCCAGAGCCTTCACGTCGGGGTGAGTCAGGAGGGCGTCGACCGACTCCTTGTCGCCGTTGACGACCTGGAACACGCCGTCCGGCAGGCCTGCCTCGGTGAACAGCTCGGCCAGACGCACCGTGACCGACGGGTCACGCTCGGAGGGCTTCAAGATGAAGGCGTTTCCGCACGCCAAGGCCGGACCCGCCTTCCACAGCGGAATCATCGCGGGGAAGTTGAACGGGGTGATGCCAGCGACGACGCCGAGCGGCTGACGCATCGAGTAGACATCGATGCCGGGGCCTGCGCCCTCGGTGTACTCGCCCTTGATCAAGTGCGGGATACCGGTCGCGAACTCGATGACCTCGATGCCGCGCTGCACATCGCCCTTGGCGTCCTCGAACGTTTTACCGTGCTCCATCGACAGCGACGTCGCCAGCTCGTCCATGTTCTCGTTCACCAACGCGATGAACCGCATCAGGACACGGGCGCGACGCTGCGGATTCCACGAACCCCATTCCTTCTGCGCCTCGGCGGCGATCGCGACCGCGGCCGCGACCTCGTCGGTCGACGCGAGAGCGACCTGCGCCTGTACGGTGCCCAGGCTCGGGTTCAGTACGTCCGCAGTGCGGCCCGAGGGCGTGGCGTCGCCGATCGTGGTGGTGCGCTTGCCGTTGATGTAGTGGGGGATGACGTCGGTCATGGTGGTGCTCCTTCGGGGTGGATCTCGACTCCGCTCGATCAGCGGAGCTATCTCGACTCCGCTCGATCAGCGGAGCTATCTCGACTCCGCTCGATCAGCGGAGC